>CAYLJQ010000481.1:0-5685 GCA_964383955.1 uncultured Heliomicrobium sp.
CCCAAAGGTCGTAGGTTCAAATCCTACCCCCGCAACCACTTTCTAAAGCACTTATCGCCGTTAAGCCTGTTGGTTTAGCGGCTTTTGCTTTTTGGGTTACAAATCGGGTTACAAAACGCCTTCCCGCTGCTCGCCTTTTCAGCTTTCCACAATTTTCAATTATCGAAACTTCTTCTCGCTCTTCTTTCCGCTCACTCAGCACTACTCAAGAGAAAATGTTTTTCTGAACTTCACAATTTCACTTTTTCACTTTTCGCGTCAATTGGAAGCCGGATTGTTCACCTTCGTCCGGTTGTGCTCAATCTGCTTGCGCGTTTCGGCGAGATGTTCGCCTTCGATCTGGCGGAGCGCTGCCGTGACTTCATCTTCCCAATCGCCGGGCAGGTACGTTGCCTGGCCCATCGCATCGCACTGGTGCAGCACAATCGCGCCATTCCAGCGGACGATTGAAATTCCGTGGCCATACTGCGACTTCGGGCTTTGAACGCTCACTTCAACCCCATTGCCGAGCATTACTGACAGCGTTTTCGCAATCTTGTCTGACTTCGGCTCAACTCCCCGCGTCTTGACGATCTCGCGCACGGCGTGGAAGTGCGCGTTCATCGGGTTCATCGCCACGTCACGAATGACGGCGGCGAGTTTCTTTGCGTTTTCGGGCGGAAGGTTGAATCCAGGCATTGTGAGTTCTCCTTAGTGCTATTTGCGACTACGCTTCTTCGATCCGGCTTTCTTCGCAGGCTTAGTCGGCTTTGCTTCGGTCGCCGTCAAGACTTCGCCGTCAGTGGCAGGGCGTTTGCTGCCTTTCTTTGGTCCAGGCGTGGGTCTTTCCATCTTCAGTGCTGTTTCTGGTATCTCCCACCATTTTCCGCGCTCAGGCGATTCCTTCAACTCAGCGCCTGGCACAAGCTGCCGATCAAGCCAACGAATCACAGTCGGGTAGCTAATGCCCATCTCCCTGGCAAAATTAGTTGCTGTCATAGTTCTCACCTTTTTCATGTTGCATAGTGAAACACCCCTCTAACATATCTGGCAAGCGATTATAGACATTGTTTCAGAAGTAGCAAGCTAAAAATAATATACCCCTATTACAGAATTATCTTGCCAGTTCTGCAATAGGGGTATATTATTTCTCCTGTCAGTTGATAAACACTTTCGGAGGCACTTATGAATTCTTCTTCCTGTCAAATCTGCAATCGCCAATTAACAGACCCCGCATCCATCGCGAACGGCGTCGGCCCAGAATGCGCAGCCAAGCGTACGGGCTTCCTGACCACCTGCGGAACCACCGAAGCCGAGATCAACACCCTCGAAACGGCCAACCCGGACGCCGCTCGCTGGGTTCGCAACTTCCGCACGGAAATGCGCGCTGGCAACGTCCGCTGGGCAAAGAAGTGTCTTGACGCTGCCCGGTACAGAGCGCAGCCGGTCGCTATTCCCGCTCCCGTGGCTGCCCTGGTCGCCGCCGCGCCTGTGGTGATCGCCAGCGAGCCGCCACAACCGGCAATCGTCGTTCGCCCGTCAGATCGTGGCTTCCGCGTGCATCCGCCGTACAAACATTCGCAGTTCGTCGCCGCGTTCAAGAAGACGGTCGGCGGTCGCTGGTATCCAGAATCGGCGGAGTGGTTCATCCCGGCAGCGTGCCTCGAATGGGCGAAAGAGCTTTTGGAGTATTGGTTTTCGATGCCTGTTTACATCGAACCTGCCGCCCGGTAGGTCGTTACAATCATCACCACTGAACGTCATCATTGAAAAGAGGAGATTTTTATGCCGCGCATTTCTAAAAAAGACGCTCTCGAATTCGCCAAGCTTTGCCGGTCGAACACACCGGAAGGGAACGAAGCCTACAGTCGCTATTGCCGCGCGTTTCGCCGTGCATACGATGAAGGAACAATCGGATTCCTTGAACGCATCGCCGAATTCTGGCCGCTCATTAAGGAAGTCAACGACGAGATTGACGAGATGGAGCAGAACTGGAAAGGCTTCGAAAAACGCTCAAAGGCTGCCACTAAAGGATGGGAAGCCCGTCGCCAGCGCGCCGCAAAGCCCCAGGTGAAAAGATCAAGCTCCCCCGCAACCATTTCCGCCACATAAAGGAGGCTTGCTATGCCAAACCCAGACAGATTTGCAAAATTCGCTAACGCGCTCGCACTCGTCTTGCAACACCCGGCAACGCCGCCAGCCCTTGCGCATGCGCTGAAACGCGACCTGCTCGCCATCGCCGCGCAGCTTGCGAACGTCTCGCCGGAAACGATTCTCTTGCCCCGTCCAAAGGTGGCAACGCTCAATGCCAACGCTCTGTTTCTCGACTTCGGCTTGGCCGTTGCCGACGTGCTGAATGATGGTGACCTGAGCGCTGATACTTGGAACGCAATCGGCGACAGCACAGGCGAGATCGAAGCATTGTTACAGCCGGAAAACGCTCGTGAGGCGGAAGCCGGACGGCTTCGCGGCATCGTCAAGGAATGGGCGAACGTCCAGGGTATGGCAATGACTGCATAAAGCGAAAGGCTGGCAAGTGGTTGCACACAAGCCAGCCCGGACAACCATCAATCACCAGAGTGACAGACAGTCCATCGTGTTCTGATTCTGCACTCCCATAAACCAAAACCAAAACGAATCCAGGCAGGCTGCGGACCATTCCGCCGTCTGTCCGTTTCGTCGTTTCGATGGGAGAAATTCCGAATGCAAAACCTTGATCACTACAACCGCGAAATGCGGGAGATCGCAGACGATGCCAGCAAACAGAAAGGCATCATCGGCGGCGGTGTGATGGCCTGGGCAATGATGCTGATTGGCGTCGTCGTCACCGGCACCATGACCTATGCCCTGACACACAAAGGGATGATGTCCAGCGCGCTCTGGAAAGCCTGGGTAGACTTCGCCGCGTTCCTGCCCGTCGCGTTACTGGAAGGCTCCGCCCTGGCACTGGTCTATGGCCGTCATTATTGGTTTCGGTCTTCTGAGCAACGAAAACTGGCCAACGTTGCGGGCTGGGTCATCTGGCTTGTTCTGGCTGCCACCTCCATCGTGCATTTCGCCTTCGGCGCGAGCGGCAGCGGCGCAATGCAATCGTTTCTGGGGTTCTACGCCTCTTACATCCTCCCGTTGACCATCGTCGCCGTGCCAATGCTCTGGAAACGGCTCTACGACGCTGCCCCGGAATCGGCAATGCGTGTGGCCGTGCTGGAGGCAGAGGCCGACTTGCGCTCGCAATTGGTCGAAATCCAAAAAGAACAAAACACGTTGATGGTCCAAGCGTATCGCGACGGAATGAACACTTCGCGCGTCTCTGCCGCTCGAAAAGCTCTGTTTGAACAGGCCAGCATCGAACACGCGCAAAGCATTGTCGGCTTCATTGAAGGTGCGGAAGATCATCAAGAGCAGACGCAATCAGCGCCGCCAGACAAGCCGGTTGTCAGGTGGCAAGGTGGCCGCATAGTGGAGGGTTCACGGGGAAACCATTAGCGCCGGTGGATCCATTGCCGGCCGTAATCCCCACGACGGCAGATTCATCGGCGCTTCAGCAACCAGCGCGCGGACAGCCGGAAACGCACGTCGAAGAAGTGCGGGCAACCGGCACTTATGGCAGGCCCGTTTTAGTGTATTCGACGCCGAAAACCGAGCCGTTTGCCCACGTGAGCAAACCCATTTTGCCCACTGATTTTGCCCACGTGGGCAAAATCGAACAACCATCAGCGTTTTCAACACTTTGGGGCGCTGGCGCAAATCCCGTCTGGAGGCCGAAAAAATTCGTCCGTGATGACTCTTATCCGAGGGTTACGGCAAGCGGGTTTTACTTCCGAAAAGACTCCGGGGGCTTTGCTCTCATTCGGCGCTCAGATCGCAAGTGCGTCGGCTTTTATACGAAACTCTCAATCCAAGAACTGGAGAAACAACATGGCAGCAAAAGCAAAACCGCAAAGCGAACAACCCGACGCCCACGAACTGGCGGTCGTCGTAACGGCTGACCTGGCGCAGATCACCGCCGATGCCAGAACGCATCCGGACGAAGAAGCGAAGGCGCGGATTCTTCGGTGTGTGGCAAGGCTTGAAAACGTCGTCAGCGGGCAGATGACACCGGAGTTGAAGACGAGATTCGAGCACGCGGCTAACGTGCTGAATCGAGAAGGGTAAGCGCATTTTGCCCACGTGGGCAAAATCGGGAGCAAATCACAACCAAAGAAGGCCGTCACCGTGAAAACCTGACGGCCTTTTGCTTTTTTGAAATGTGAGGTTTTGTGAGGTTTTCGATTGTGCGCTGGTCTATGATTTTCGCGTTTAGAAGGCCGTGGTTGATTTCAGGGTGCAAGGACTCGCATCGGCAGGGAATCGCTCAAACGCGCCCGGTTTCCGCCAAGCTGGCAGTGGTCACAGCGATTCAAAATACTAGGTTTTCCTAGGTTCTGATCTGAAACTGAAAAGCGAGGTAATGCGAGGTTTTCTACTCGGATGGATTGTCGTAAAACCGAAGATAGGAACGGCGCGCGGGATCGTTGGCGAGGGTTTCAACGGGCGGCGCAGTGTCAGAGAAGGGAATCGCGTAAAACGGGCCTTCATCGCGCCAGGGATCATCAACGCGCTTCACCTGGCCAGCGTTCTGCAGCTCGCGCAATGCCCGGCGGACGTCGTCATCATCAAATTCAAAATCCTCCGCCAGCTCTTCGATGCTCAGAGGGCAGGGAATGAGCTGGCAAAGGACTTTAGAAGCAAGATTACTCATTGTTCCGGCTTCGTTGGTTGGGCTGCGCAACTTCAACGATTTGAATCTGCACGGGCCGATCTTCCGGCGTGGTCAGTTCAACCGCCTGCCGTGGTTTGCCATAGGCATATTCGAGTAGAATTTTTGCCGCCTTCGTATCGCCAGCCATTGCCAACATCACAAGTTTCTTGATCACCTTCAACCAGTCGGCTTTGGTGACCGCCTGAGCAATCAGGGTGTCAATCCCTTGTTTCTGTGCGTCAGACTTCCGACCCGCTCCAGGTCGTTTCCCGCCGCGATTATTTTTCGGTTTTGTTGTCATCTCAGCTTTGAAAAAAGTTGATTATTCAGACCGGCAAACAATTGGTTTTAAGCAACTTGACGATCTGAATTCAATTCGCGCCGATGAAAGCCGAAGCCATCACCGGCGCATCAGCCCACCCGTTAGGCCAATGCCGCGAGTGCTGATTGGTGTGCAAAATCGCCCTTTGACATTTCCGCTGACCAAACTTGAACCGCTGCGTTCTCGCTGGCCAGCCGGTCCACAGCTTTGATGTCATCTTTGGCGCGCGCGGCCATATCGGCTTCGTGGTCCGCAATGCGTTTCTGCGTTTCCTGCCGAAACGTATCCAATGCCATTTGGGCTTCGTCACGAATCTTGATGGTTTCGCTGCGCTCCGCTTGATGCCAAGTCTGGCGGGCCTGAAGCTCTTTGTTTGAGGCGGCGGCAAATTCAGCGGGAAGGTTTTGTTTCCGTTCGCGGAGCCGTCGCGCGCCCTCGACATCACCGGCAACCGTCGCCTGGACAAGCTGACCGTCAATCTCAACCATCTCCGCTTCGATGGCTTTGCGTTCGTTGCGAGCCGCTTGGTACGACTCTTTCAGTTTGGGGAATCGTTCGATGCTCATGGTTACGCCCTCCCTTGGCTAAAGTTGATGCTTGGAATCTGGATTGTTTCGACCTTATCCACACCGCCTGAGCGCTC
>CAYLJQ010000482.1:0-3864 GCA_964383955.1 uncultured Heliomicrobium sp.
ATTGCTGGGTTCCGAATGAAAACCTGCTGGGTGAACGCGGACGCGGTTTCGTCAACGCAATGCAGGTTCTGGACGGCGGGCGGATTTCAATCGCCGCTTTGGCTTTGGGAATTGCCCAGGGAGCCTATGAAGCCGCGCTGAAATACTCACAGGAACGAAGGCAGTTCAACCAGCCGATTTTCGATTTCGAAGCCATTCAATTCAAACTGGCGGATATGGCTACGCAAATTGATGCCGCGCGATTGCTGACCGTGCGCGCCGCCTGGTTGAAAGACAACAAACGTCCCACCACGCGGGAATCCGCAATGGCCAAATTGTATGCTTCGGAAATCGCCGTCAAAGTCGCCGAAGAAGCCATTCAAATTCACGGCGGTTACGGATACACCAAAGATTATCCGGTGGAAAAATACTGGCGCGATTCCAAGCTCTGCACCATCGGAGAAGGAACCAGCGAAGTTCAGCGATTGGTTATTGCTCGCCAGCTTGTCGCATCGCTGTAGCTTCATAAAGCGAGTCATAGGGGTGTATCATCCCTGTTGCCGGTTGCTTTATTTCCCTCAGCCAGCAATTGGTGAAGTTGTCCTTTTCAACAGAATCATTTCCAGCAGTCTGCAAAGGGAACTGGCAATACCGAGCCAGCCATTGCGTGCTGAATGCTTTTTCATTGGGAGCAACACCATGAATGACACGGAACATCAGCAAAAAGCTGCGGAAACTTCATCGGCGTTCAAAGCCGCCAGGCAAACAACCGCCATACAATCAAAATCACCAGTAACCATCAGTTATGACACCAGCGTTAGCCCGCCGCCCAAACCCAAAAAGTTGGCGGTCTTTGTCGCGCATGGAATGGGGCAGCAATTGCGATTCGAAACGCTGGATCAGGTTGTGCAAGGTTTGATCGAACGCGAAGTGGCAACGGGGAAAAAACGGTCTGACGTAACCATTGAACCGCCAGCCGTAACCGTCAAATCTGACGGCGTGATGTTGCATGGGTTGAGGCTGAAGTTAATCGGAAACGATTTGTCAGAACGCGAAGTCCACGTCTTTGAAGGATATTGGGCGCCACTGGCTGAAGGCCAAGTCCGGTTGAAGGACGTGATTTGGTTTCTGTTCACTGCCGGATTGAATGGCATTCGCAACTTTGGCGAAAGTTTTGATCGTTGGTTGTTCGGTGAATATCGCAAATTTCCTTCGCGCATCAGTCTGACAATTTGTGTGCTGGTGGTGCTGGGCGTGGTTGCTTCCCTGGTGGTGATGGACACTGCGCTGATCGTTGTTGCGGCGCACGGCCTGGCCGATTTCTTTGGATTGCTAAGGACGAGAAACGGGCAATGGATGAGCAGTTTGAAGGAAGACCTGACGACGACTTATGACATCTTTATTGTTCTGGCGATGCTGTTCGGCTGCGCACTGATGGCAGGCAGCCAGGCGCGCAAGTTATCCGTTAAATCCAGAAAGGGCGAGGTCAGCGCCAAACCAGCCACCAGAAAATTGATGCAGCGTCACGCGTTGAAATTCAGCAAAGCCGCCAATGTGGTTGCATGGGTGCTGTTTGCCCTGACACTTGGGGCGACGATTTTGTGCGGCGTTACCATTCCATTGCTATTTTATGCGCACAAATTATTGATCCATTCGGAAAAGTGGCCCCATCCTGTCAAAGCGGTTTGGCCGCTTGCGTTTGGGGAAAGCTTTGCCGGCTGGTTGAACGAAGGTCTTAGTTATCTCTTTGTCGGTCTGGTCGTTATCGCGCTGGTTTGGTTAGCCATCAAAGCCTCTATGAAGTTCTGGGGCGGCATCTCGCAAATTGACTCGAACTCACAGAAAGTTTTAGTTGGGACAACCGCTGTGTTGGTGCTTGTGGTTGTTGTGGTCGCCAGGTTGGCCGTTACCAGTCATCAAGGATTGGGAGAGATCGGCGCATTTTGGTATTCGATTTATGGGTTGGTGAAGAGCAATATTTCCTGGGTGTTGCTGATTGCGGTCAGCCTGTTGGTGCGGCGGATGCTGGTTCAGTATGTCGGGGATGTTGCCTTGTATCTGACTTCGCATACGCTGGACAGGTTCTATATTTTGCGCGACAAAATCCGCAAATACGTGTTTGATGCCGCGCAGGTGATTTTCTCCAACCGTTCCCAGGACGGCGATGGTTTCGAATACGAAAGTGTTTACATTGTCGGTCATTCGCTGGGATCGGTCATTGCCTTCGATGCGCTCAATCAATTGCTCAACGAAGATGAAATCGCAGGCGAGTCGAAAAAGCTGAACGTGCTTGACCGAACGAAATTATTGCTCACCATCGGATCGCCTTTGGATAAAACAGCGTTTCTGTTTTCTCTGCAAAGAGATAAAACCAGCCTGGAGCGCGAAGCATTGGTCGCCTCCTCTCAGCCGTTGATCCTGGATGCGAAATTCCGCGATCCTGAGAAATTCGAATGGATCAACATTTTTTCTCATAACGACATCATCAGCGGCCGTTTGGATTTTTACGATCCGCCCAGCGACAGCACAACCAGAAAGCTGATCAATCCGATTCAAAACCTGCGCGATCCAGAGGCCACCACGTTGCTGACTGCGCATGTTGAGTATTGGGAAAACCAACTGGTTTTTCGGAAGTTGCACGAAAAGCTGACCGAAAAGGCCAAGGTGACGCAGAAGGTTTAGGGGGCTGCGTCAACGCTGGGAATGAAGATCAAACTGTTTTGATCTTCATTCCCGGCGTTGACGGCTTAAAGCGCTATTTGCTGGAGGTCTTTTTGGATTTGTCTTGTTGAATCGCTTTTGGGTCGCGCGCGTAATAGCCACGGCGTGTTCGGGCGATCAGTTTCCGACCACCTTTTGGATTGACCATAACGTTGACGTTGCGGAAGGTTCCGTCTTTGATCATGTTGGTAGGCACGTAACTGACAATGTATTGCGTGCGCAAGTCTTTGGCAATCTGGTCGGCGATGGCTGGCATTTCGCTGACTTCTTTGGGAAAAAAGACGCGTCCACCGGAATCTTCTGCCAGTTTCACCAGCAACTCTTTCGCCTTTTTCGAATCGGATTTCCTGAACAGGCCACCGCCTTCGGCGTCTTCGTCAATAAAACCCACCAGATAAAGCTGCACTTCATTTTCCTTAACGGCTTCGATCACTTCTTTTTCTTTGACGCCGCTGTTCTTTTCCAATCCGTCGGAGATGATGATCAAGGCTTTGCGGCGCTGTTTGGCTTTTGCCTGCGCGTAATCCGAAGTTGCGACGATAGCATCCAATAAAGCTGTGCCGCCGCTGCTGTAAAGTTCGTTGAGGGCGTCTTCCAGATCGCGCCGGTCGTGTGTAAATTCCTGGATCAATTCTGGCTCTGTTTTGAAAGAGGCGACGAAGGCTTCGTCGTTTTCGCGCATCTGTTTGACCAATTGATTGCCGGAATCAATCACTTGCTGCAATCTGGCGCGCATGCTGCCGGAAGTGTCAATCACCATTCCGAAACTGACTGGAACTTCTTCGCGCCTGACGCTGGCAATTTCCTGCTTCACCTTGTCTTCGTAAATCGTGAAGTCTTCCTGTTTCAGGTCGTAAACCGGTGTGTTGCTTTGATCAATCACGGAAACGTCCAGCACCACTTCTTCAGTGTCAACGCGAATGGTTCCTTCAGGGTCCAGCGACTGTTGATCGGCTTGCGCGCCCTGGCGCTGCGCGCCTTTGCGATCTTTTTGGTCTTTGGGCGTGGGCGTCGGTTTGGGTTTCGGGGGCTGTGGCGGGTCTTGCGCGCTTGTCCGGTGAACGATGTAAAAGCTCAAAGCCGCACCCAGCAGGATTGCTGTTGCCAACCGAACCGAAAGTCGCAGCGATTTACCGATTAACATAACTCTTTCTCCGAAACTGT
>CAYLJQ010000482.1:3874-5672 GCA_964383955.1 uncultured Heliomicrobium sp.
CTGTGGCCGGTCGAGTCCGGCGTGATTTGTTTTACAGGGTAAAAGGATTATACATCTTTGCTGGCAGTGAACTAATGCGAAACAGGGCCTATTCATTCTTTGTTTTTGGCCACAGAGCACACAGCGCACACTGAGAGGGTGTTTTGAAGTTCACAAAAAATTTGCCCTCAGTGAACTCCGTGATTTCTGTGGCTGAAAATGAATAAGCCATGTAATGCAAAACACGCCGGATACAGAACGCCGCAAACAATTTCAGTTGCGACTTTTCGACAGGCGGCGGATTGGGTAAAGTTCGCGCATCATGAAAATCGCAACCTGGAACATCAATTCGATTGGCGTGCGCCAACAGCACGTATTGGACTGGCTGAAAAGCAACCGCCCGGACGCGCTCTGTCTGCAAGAGATCAAATGCAAAGACGAAAAATTTCCGGCGGATGCGTTTCGGGAACTCGGGTATCACGTCCAAACCTTCGGCCAGCAAACCTACAACGGAGTCGCGACGCTATCGCTGGCAGAAGCCACGGACGTGCAAAAAGGCTTTCTGGGCGACGCTGAAGACGCCCAGCGAAGATTACTGGCGGCGACCATCAACGGCGTCAAAATCGTCAACGTTTACATTCCGAATGGTTCGGAAGTCGGCTCGGAAAAATACGCGTACAAACTGGATTGGCTTGGCAAATTGCGCAAGTTTTTGGATGAATGCTGCGACGTGAATCAGCAGTTGGTGCTTTGCGGAGATTTCAACATCGCTCCCGAAGATCGCGATGTTCACGATCCGAAATTGTGGGCGGGCCAGATTCTTTGCAGCGATGCCGAACGCGCCGCCTTGCAGGAAATAGAAAATTGGGGGCTGGTGGATGTCTTCCGCCAACAGCATGACGATGATGGCGTTTTCACGTGGTGGGATTATCGCGGCGGTGCCTGGCCGAAAAATAAAGGCTTGAGAATTGATCACCTTTGGGCGACGGAATCGCTGGCGGAACTTTGCACGGCGGTTTGGGTGGATAAAGCTCCACGAGCGAAGACTCAACCATCGGATCACATACCTGTCGTCGCGGAGTTTGATGTCGAATGAGGTGATTGGCCATGCCTGCGAAGGATATTTTTCACGATGCAGTCAAGAACGCACTCATCAAAGATGGGTGGACGATCATAAACGATCCGCTGACTCTGACTTGGAAAGAGACGAGCTATTACGTTGACTTTGCGGCTGAAAAATTACTGGCGGCTGAAAAAGCCGGTTCCGAAATTGCCGTCGAGGTCAAAAGTTTTATCGGAGTTTCTGAAATTCGTGACTTGCACAATGCCATTGGCCAGTATCAGGTTTACCGCTCAATACTCAGAAGAACTTTTCCTGATATGAAGTTGTATTTGGCGATCAGCCTGGGTGCTTACGAAGGACGTTTTGTTGATGACATTGGAACTCTGCTATTGGAGGATTACGACATCAAGCTCATAATTTTTGACGGGCAAAAGGAGGAAATTACAAAATGGATACGCTGAAAAAATACAGAAAAATTATTTTGCAGGTTTTCAACGACCACATCCGCTTTGCCGGAGAAAACTCTGGGTTTCAGTTCGTGCCCATACTTGATGAGGTGAATGATCGTTATGTCTTGATGATGCAGGGGTGGCAGGGACACAAATGGATTCACATCTGCATTACCCATCTTGAAATCATCAACGAAAAAATTTGGGTTCAGTATGACGGAACCGATTACGGCATCGCTAATGATTTGCTGGCGGCTGGGGTTCCGAAAGACAGGATCGTGCTTGGGTTTAAATCACCTGAATTGCG
>CAYLJQ010000483.1:0-5657 GCA_964383955.1 uncultured Heliomicrobium sp.
AGAACCAAACTGAAACGACTTTACCCGTCAACTTCATAGTGGCGATCTACTAGAACATCACCGAAACATCAGGACTGCGCGGGGGCAATTCCCTTACATTCGCGTTGTCAGAGAGACGCAACAAAATAAAAAGCCGCTCAGTTGTTTGGGCGGAGGTGAATTGAGAATCAACTTATTGGAGGAAAGAGGTTTATGAATTCAACTATTCGTTTTATTTCGAAGTTATTTTTGCTTGTCGCTTTCGCTGTTCTGTCAACTTCTTCGATTTTTGCGCAGGCTGTCCCGGATAGCGCGCCGGTCAGTAGTGAGAAAGCCGGGTCGGTTTTGATCTTCAACTATTACGTCTCCAACGGTTACAGCACCATTGGCAACGCCCATGAAAACACACGGATGACCATCACTAATACCAACACGCAACAGGAGGGGATGATGTCACTCTTTTTTATTGATCCGGCTGGTGATGTGCTGACCACTTACATTTGCGTGGCTCCCAATCAGACCGCCAGTTGGGTGATGTCAGACGTTGATCCGGGCGTGAAAGGGTATCTGATCGCCGTGTCTGTGGATGCCACGGGACGGCCAAACAAATTCAACTATTTCACCGGCAGCGAATCCATCAAGATGGCATCCGGTTTCCAGGGCGCGATGAACGCCGAAGCCATCTCTGCATTGGTGGAATCTCCCACGATTGGTCTGAACCCCCACGGTATCGAAAGCGGAATTGCCGCGACGCTCATGTTCGACGGAGTTCGTTACAACAAGGTTCCCAGTGCGCTTGTGCTCGACTATATTCCGGCAATCGGCGACGGGAATCAGACCATGGTTATCGTCAATCAAATCGGCGGTTCGCTGCTTAATGGCGGCAAGCCAGATAACCTGACCTCGCTGACCGGCACAGTGTATGACTCTTCGGCAATCGCTCACTTCTGGCAGCTTGGCAATATCAACACCTGTCAGTTCCGAAAAGTGATTGCCAACGATTTTCCGCAGACAGGCCCCAACATGAGTTCATTGATTCAGCCTGGCTCTTTCGGATGGATGAAATTCTGGCCTCACCAGGCAAACAAAGGCGTGACGGGCGCTGTGCTGTATCTTAACAACAATGCCTCGCCGAATGTTGACCGCTTCAATGGTGGTCGTAACCTTCACCACATGATGCTGACGACCGATCAACTGACCATCCCGATTATGGCTCCGAATTGCCAGTAATTTCCGGTCAGAAACTAGGTAAGTTATAGAAGAATTGGAAAAGCAGAAGGGGTGCGGAAGGCAATCAGGCCTTCCGCACCCCTTCACCATTTTGGGCTCGATTTTTTCCGGCAAGGCAGCGCAGGCAACTCACCTCGCTAATCACCAGAACATCACCAGAACATCACCGGAACATCAGGACTGAATCAGCCAATTCCAGTACATTCGCGTTGTCAGAGAGAAGCAGTAACACACAGAACTTCCCAATGGTTTGGGCAGGAAGAACTTGAGAATCAATTTATTGGAGGGAAAGCATTTATGAAATTCACTACTCGTTTTATTTCGCAGTTATTATTGCTGGCCGCGTTTGCCGTTTTATCAACGTCTTCAATTTTGGCGCAGGCCATTCCTGACAGCGCCCCTCTCAGTGATCAGAAAGCCGGTTCGATTTTGATCTTCAATTATTACGGTTCTGAGGCCGCCAATCCCAAAGGCGAAGACACGCAGATTCACATCACCAACACGCACCCGCAAAAGTCCGGGATGATGGCCATTTTCTTTATGAGCGCGGTGTCCGGACTGACTTCGGACGCGAGCGTTTGCCTGGCCCCCAATCAGACCGTCAGCTTTAAGACGTCGGATACCGATCCGGGTGAAAAAGGGTACATCGTCGCGGTGTCGGTGGATATGGCCACAGGTCTGCCAAACTATTTCAATTACTTCCTTGGCAGCGCGTTTATCAAGATGTCGCCCGGTTACACGGCTAACCTGAACGCCGAAACCATCTCGGCCTTGGTGCAGTCTCCTGGCGACAACGTGGGGGAGGGGAAGGCGACGCTCAAATTCGATGGCGTGCGGTACAACAAAGTTCCGAACATACTCGCGCTCGACAACATCCCGGCTATCTCCGATGGCAACAAGACCATGGTCATTGTCAATAACCTGGGTGGTTCGTTGCCCGGAAAACAGAGACCGGATGACCTGGCCGGACTGACTGGCACAGTTTACGACATGTCGGCGAATGGCCATCCCTGGCAGGAAGGCAATATCAATAGCTTCCAGTTCCGAAAAGTAATCGCAGACGGTTTTCCGAATACGATGCCGACCATGAGCACGGTGATTCCGCTTCAATCATTCGGTTGGATGAAATTCTGGCCAACCCAGCGCAGCAAAGGCGTGACGGGCGCTGTGTTGTATCTCAATAAAGGCGACGTGCCTGATTACGGCTATGTCCTTAACGGCGGTCATAACCTGCACCATTTGTCGTTGACGACCACTGAATTGACCATCTGGGCATACCCCAGAAAGTGCTAAGTTCTACTTAAAAGGCAACAAGGGCGCGGGAGGCTGCTTAGCCTTCCGCGCCCTTTGTAATTTGGCATTTGGTTCTGGCATTCGATTTTTTCTGGCAAGCTCTTTATCATCCCGCTGCAATCACACGAATCCATTCGCTTTCAATTGTCTGGTAAACCGTCATGCCCTGCTCAGAAAAATTCATCCGAACGCTCAAATTCGTTTTCGCATTGCTGGCCATCGCTTTCGGCCTGCAAACGCTTTCGCACCCCGCCGCGCAAGCCAGCAGAAGCTTGACGCAATCGCGGATTGATTTTAACCGCGACATCAAACCGATCCTTTCTGATAAATGTTTTTCCTGTCACGGCCCGGACGCGGGCAGCCTGAAAATCAAATTGCGATTGGATTCCGAAGCTTCGACATTGGCCGAACTTCGCGCAGGCAAACACGCCATCGTTCCAGATCATCCCGAACAGAGCGAACTCATCCGCCGCGTCACCGCCAAAGACGAAACCTTGCGGATGCCGCCAGCCGAAACGGGCAATCAGTTGACTATACGTGAAATCGAACTGCTGACCGAATGGATTCGCCAAGGTGCCAAGTGGCAAGTGCATTGGTCGTTCGTGCCGCCCGTCCAAGCGCCGCTGCCAAAAATCAAAAACTCCGTCTGGCCGAAAAATGCGATTGACGCATTCGTGCTGGCTCGACTGGAGCAAGAAGGATTGCATCCTTCTTCGGAAGCTGACCGCGCAACACTAATTCGTCGTGTGACGCTTGATCTGACTGGATTGCCGCCCACGCCCAAGGAAGTTGATGCGTTTCTAGCTGATCAATCGCCGAACGCTTACGAAAAAGTTGTTGATCGTTTGCTGGCTTCGCCGCGTTATGGCGAGCGAATGGCGTTTCGGTGGCTGGACGCGGCACGATACGCCGACACAAACGGTTATCAGCTGGATGGCGAACGTTCGATGTGGCGCTGGCGTGATTGGGTGATTGATGCGTACAACCGGAATTTGCCGTTCGATCAATTTACGATTCAGCAGCTTGCCGGAGACTTGCTGCCAAAACCGGCGAACCCCGAAGCGGCGCTGGAACAATTGATTGCGACGGCTTTTAACCGCAACCATCGCGGCAATTCCGAAGACGGCATCGTGCCGGAAGAATACAGGATGGAATATGTTGTTGATCGCGTGGACACGACTTCGACGGTGTTTCTGGGGTTGACGATGGGCTGCGCGCGTTGTCACAACCACAAGTTCGATCCATTGACGCAACGCGAGTACTACCAATTTTCAGCATTCTTCAACAGCATTCCCGAAGACGGGCGCGCCAGTAATTACGGCAATTCGCCTCCGTGGATTTCAGCGCCAACGGTTGAACAGCAGCGCCAATTCAAAGAGCTTGAAAGCCGCATCGCGCAGACTGAGCAACAACTGGCATCGTCGTTGCACAACCATGCGGCTGTTCAACGTCGCTGGGAACAACGTCTAAAACCTTCAGCCAACGCACAATGGTTTCCGATGGACAATTTGCTGCTTCGCCATTCGATGGACGAAGACGCAAAGCTGGAAATTGCCAGCACGCTGGCCAGAATTAATGTTGCGCGCCCTGATGACACTGAAACCGAAAGGCCACCCAAACAGGAAGTCAAAAAAGAGGAAATTGGCTTTCGTAACGGAAAGCCGAAGTTGGCCGTTTCGCCAACGGGTGAAGCGGCAGCTTTTGACGGCAATCTTTATTTTGATGCAGGCAAAACCGCCAACTTCGATTACCGCGACCGCAAACGCGATTACAAAGACAACTTTGCTGTTTCTGCCTGGTTTAGTCCTGAAGCTGAACAAAGCGGCGCAATCGTCACGCATCTCAACGACACGGCAAGCGAAACCGATTACGGTTTGCCAAAAAACAAAGGCTGGGGATTGTTTTTCCACAATGGCAAAATCCATTTCAACGTGGTTAGCGTCTGGGCTGATGATTCGTTCCGTGTCGAAACGGCGGAAAAGTTGCCGCTCAACCAATGGCATCACGTGGTGGCGATGTTCAATGGATCAGAGCCTTTGGACAAAATCAAAATTTTCATCAATGGCCGCGAAGCCAGGCTGAACGTCATTAACGGGAGACTGTTTAGAACTTTCGGTGACGCCAAGCGAACTCTAAAGTTCGGCGGGGGCGGTGGCCAGGCATACCGTTTCAAAGGGATGCTGGACGAAATTCGTATCTACAAAGCATTACCCGAAGTGGATGAAATTGCCGTACTAGCTTGCGCTGATCCGCTGGAAAAAATTGCAGCGATTCCGCTGGAAAACCGCAATCGCGCTCAGCAATTGAAACTGCAAGGCGCGTTTCTAAGTTCCGCCGCACCGAAAGAAGCCAAACGTCTCTGGCAGCAACTTTCGGAATTGAAGCGGCAACGGCTGAATCTGGAATCGGAGTTTTCAACTTTGATGGTGATGGAGGAAACGGCAACTCCGCGCCCTGCTTATGTGCTGCGTCGTGGCGCTTACGATCAGCCAATGGAAAAAGTCGAGCGCGCTGTTCCGACAGTTTTGCCGCCGCTGCCAGCGGAATATCCGAATGACCGGCTTGGGTTTGCTCGCTGGCTGGTCAGCAAAGAAAATCCGTTGACGGCTCGCGTGCAGGTAAACCGTTTTTGGCAAATGCTGTTCGGGACTGGTTTGGTCAAAACCGTCGAAGACTTCGGCTCGCAGGGGGAACTGCCATCGCACCCTGAATTGTTGGATTGGCTGGCGGTCGCGTTCCGCGACGGAAACCGGTACGGTACAGGGAGCACTAGCGACCTGGTTGATTCTGAAAGGCGTTATTTGCAAGGCGACCCGCTTGCTACCGCGCGCGGTACTGAACCGAAGCCTTGGGATATCAAAGCGATGTTGAAATTGATGGTGACGAGCGCGACGTATCGCCAGTCGTCCAAGCTCAACACGCCGCCTGTTGCCAACGATCCGCAATCCGCAATCCGCAATCCGCCAGCAGACGATCCCGCGAATCGCCTGTTGGCGCGCGGTCCACGACTCAGGCTGGCTGCGGAAATGATTCGCGATCAGGCATTGGCGGCTTCCGGCTTGATGGTTGAGCGATTGGGCGGCCCTTCGGTCAAACCGTATCAACCCGACGGATTGTGGAAAGACATGACGTTTTCAAACATGACGTTTTACGAC
>CAYLJQ010000484.1:0-5622 GCA_964383955.1 uncultured Heliomicrobium sp.
CCTTCCGCATCCATTTGCCCCACCATATTCATCACGCGCCGGTTTTCTTCGACTTTGCCTTGCGGAAGCATGCTGAGGTGAGAAATTTTCGCCGATACGAACAGCATCGCCGAAGCATTCTTGCAGGCCGCCACACAGGCTCCACAACCAATGCAGGCCGCTGCATCAAACGCCACGTCGGCATTTTCCTTCGGAATCGGGATCGCGTTGCCGTCGGGCGCTCCGCCGGTTGAAACCGAAACGTACCCGCCAGACTGAATGATCCGGTCAAATGAAGTTCGATCAACAACCAAATCCTTGATAACAGGGAAAGCCGATGCGCGCCACGGTTCGATGGTGATGGTGTCGCCATCCTTGAATGACCGCATGTGCAACTGGCAGGTCGTCGTCGCCTTGATCGGACCGTGCGGCGTACCGTTGATGACCAAACTGCACATGCCGCAAATGCCTTCACGGCAATCGTGGTCAAAGGCAATTTGCTCTTCACCGCGTTCAATCAATCCTTCGTTGACCACGTCCAGCATTTCCAGGAAGGACATGTCCGGGCTGACATCTTTGGCTTCATAACTGACGAATTGTCCGCTTGTCGTTGAATTTTTCTGCCGCCAGACACGAAGTGTCAGGTTCATTACTTGCTCCTTGCTTTACTTGTAACTGCGCTGGGTCATGTGGACTTCTTCGTACACCAGCGATTCCTTGTGAAGTTGCGGGAATTGATCCACGCCTTTGAATTCCCAGGCCGCGACATACGCAAACTTGTCATCCTGGCGCAAGGCTTCGCCGTCTTCCGTTTGATATTCTTCGCGGAAATGGCCGCCGCACGATTCTTCGCGTTGCAATGCGTCGTATGCCAGAAGCTCTGCGAATTCCAGAAAATCCGCGACGCGACCGGCGTATTCCAGCGCAGGATTCAGTTCATCACCGCTGCCAAGCACGTTTACGTTTTCCCAGAACTCATTACGGATTTCAGGAATACGTTTCAGCGCGTGCTTCAAACTGGCGTCGGTGCGTCCCATTCCGACGTTATCCCACATCAGTTTTCCAAGTTCGCGGTGAAAATCCGTGACAGTTCGTTTGCCCTTGATCGAAAGCAGTTGGCGAGTTCTGGCTTGGGTTTCCTCCAAGGCCTTCTTGAATTCAGGATGGTCCGCAGAGGGAGCGCCGCCTTTGGCGCCTGCAAAATAACCGCCAATGGTTTGGGGTAGTACGAAATAGCCATCTGCCAACCCTTGCATCAAGGCCGAAGCGCCAAGGCGATTGGCTCCGTGATCGGAAAAATTTGCTTCGCCGATCACAAACAATCCCTGCACGTTGCTCATCAGTTCATAATCCACCCACAAACCGCCCATTGTGTAATGGATTGCTGGATAGATTCGCATCGGTTGCTGATAGGCGTTTTCGCCCGTGATGCGTTCGTACATATCGAACAGGTTGCCGTAACGTTCACGAATTTTGTCTTCGCCAAGCCGTTTGATCGAAGCCGAAAAATCCAGATACACGCCGCGACCGCCTGGGCCAACGCCACGACCTTCGTCGCAAACCTGCTTCGCTGCGCGCGAAGCAATGTCGCGCGGAGCCAAATTGCCGTAACTTGGATATTTACGCTCCAGGTAATAATCGCGGTCGCCGTCAGCAATGCTGCTGGGAGTTTTGCCGCAGTCTTTGGCTTCTTTGGGAACCCAGACGCGGCCATCGTTGCGCAGGCTTTCGGACATCAAGGTCAGTTTCGACTGATGATCTCCGCTGACGGGAATGCAGGTGGGGTGGATTTGCGTGTAACAGGGATTCGCAAACAGCGCGCCTTTTTTGTGCGCTCGCCAGGTTGCCGTCACGTTGCAGCCTTTGGCGTTCGTCGAAAGGTAAAACACGTTGCCGTACCCGCCTGTTGCCAGCACGACTGCGTTGGCGGCGTGAACTTCGATCTTTCCCGTCACCAGATCGCGGGTGACGATGCCTTTGGCGTGTCCGTCAACCAGCACAACATCCAACATCTCTGTGCGTGCGTGCATTTCGACTGTGCCCAGGTGAATTTGCCTTTCGAGTGCCTGGTAAGCGCCGATCAGCAATTGCTGGCCTGTCTGTCCACGAGCATAAAAGGTTCTGGAAACCTGCGCGCCGCCGAAGCTGCGGTTGTCCAGCAAACCGCCGTATTCGCGGGCGAACGGCACTCCCTGGGCGACGCATTGGTCAATGATGCTGACGGAAACTTCGGCCAGTCGGTGGACGTTGGCTTCGCGGGCGCGGAAGTCGCCGCCTTTGATCGTGTCGTAAAACAGCCGGTACACCGAATCGCCGTCGTTGCGGTAATTCTTGGCCGCGTTGATGCCGCCTTGAGCCGCGATGGAATGTGCGCGGCGTGGGCTATCCTGAAAGCAAAAAGCCTTGACGTTATAGCCAAGCTCGCCCAGCGTTGCTGCCGCCGAAGCGCCGGCCAGGCCGGTTCCGACAACAATGACTGTGAATTTGCGTTTGTTGGCCGGATTGACCAGCTTCATTTCCTGCCGGTATTTCGTCCACTTCTGTCCGACCGGCCCAGAGGGAATTTTGGAATCGAGTTTGATGCTCATATTTTTATTGGACCAGACCTGCCATCACCGCGACCGGAATCGCGCAAAATCCAAAGAACAAAATCACGGCTGCGATTTGAGCCAGTTTTTTCAAATTGGCTTCGGTCTTTTTGCTTCGCAGTCCCAGCGATTGAAAAATGCTGGCGACGCCGTGGCTCAGGTGCAGGCATAACAGCCCGACTGAGAGAATGTAAAAAATCGAAATTATCGGGTTGCTGAATCCTGCAATCATCATGGCGCGCACGTCGTGACGTCCGGCGATGTCTGTCAGCTTCAAAAGCCCATTATCCACCCAGCCAATCGTGAAATGCGCAAGGTGAAAGACAACAAAAGCAAACACGACCAGTCCGCTCAAAAGGATGGTTCGATTAGCAAAGGTCGAAGCGACGACTTTGCCGTCGGCATAACCAGCCGGGCGTGCCTGGCGATTCGAACGGGCAAGCTGAGCCGCCGCTGTAATGTGCAGCACGACTGCGGCCAGTAGAGCGAGGCGAGCTCCCCACAAAATTGGTGGCTTGGATTTCAGCGACTCAGCGTATTCGTTAATCAATGTTTCGCTGCCAAAAAATTGCAGATTACCGATCATATGCACCATGGCAAACCCGAAAAGCCCCAGTCCGGTAATGGCCATGACATACTTTTTGCCAAGCGAAGAATGCCAGATTCGCAGCAGCAGGCCTGCCGCAGAGATTCGTTGCAGGCTTTCAGCCGAAGCACCCATCTCGTCTCCTATTGGTTTAGAATTTTGTAGCGTCAGTAATTCGGGAAGTAAGGTCGAAAAAATACCAAGCCGAACGAGACTTGTAAATCCGTGTGATCAAAGATTTTTTTGTAACCTGGGACACAAAACGTTGACGGTTACTGGCCCCACGCGTAGATTACGCCGCGTTTCCAGACAATTACCGGCTGGCATTCCGAAGTCGGCACGCATTTGTTGCCGGTGATATGGTCATGGGAGGCTTCAGTCTTTATGCCACATGGCGCGCTTTTCAAGGGACGGATTATGAATGGGGCCGTATTTATCTCCATTTTATTCGCCGTTGAGTGATCCAGAACATAAATGGTAGCCGTTGTCGCCGCCTTGTTGATTCTGGCTTCGCCATTGGGCTTTCGAGCGACTTGTTACTACTACCAAAAAGCCTGACGCCAAGGCCAACAGATGGCGGCGACCGTATCTGGAATAGGAATGGGCTGACAATTCATGAAAAACGCCTTGCTCCCAGTTCAACACAACTGGAGACAAGGCGTTTTTGTGATAAGCAGGGTAAATTCAGTTTTTCTGCGCTTCTATTGCCTGGTTTAGATAGCCTTTGCCTTCTTCAGCCCACTCCTTGTTGGACTCTACGGCCAAAAACCTTTGCCAGGTTGTCTCTGCGTCTTTCCAGGATTTTGTGATTTGGAAAAACAGCGCAAGATTGAACAAGGCTTCAGTCGAAGACGGGTTATGTTCCAGCGCTAAATCCAGATGTTTGCGGCAATTGTCGAAGTCCGCTTGAGATGTTTCTGGATGCGTACTCGTCAGCGCAAACTTGCCCCGTTCCAGGAACGCGACAGCCAGATCCGTATGGACTGCAGAATTGTTTGGATCAGCTTTCGCTGCTTCGTCCAGGTTTCGAATGGCTTCGTCAAACTTTCGTTGAGTCAGCGCATATTTACCCAGCCCTTGTAACGAAGAAGCCGTTTTCTTGTCATCCAGCAAATCGTGAAAGGCTTTTTCGGCGACTTTCAGCTTGGTGCTGGATTGGCTGGGAAGTTTGGACTGGCCAGAAAAACTTGCATAGGGAAACCCCGTGATCCGGGCTTCCAGCGGGCGGTGTTCACCATAGGCGCTTTGCAAGGCAGCGATGCCTTTCTTCAAATCGGATTGAGAAACTGCCCACCAACCCAACACGCCCAAGCCGACGACCATCACTGCGGCGGCGGCAGTCAGCACAGGCGCAGAAAAAAGTCCGGCAAATGCCATTTGAATCCGCTCTGCAAGCGTTGTCTGGCGAACAGTTTCAGCAGGGAAATTGTTTAGGTGATTTTTCAGAACCCGCGAGATTTGCAGCTTCTGCCGGCCTTCAGGAGAGGCCAAAAAGAGTTTCTGGTATTTGGTTTTTTGCTGGGGAGATAATCTGCCTGCTGAATAATCGTCTATTAAGTCTTCTTCGACGATCAGCATTTGTTCCAGGTAGTCGTTGTCAATCAGCAGGCGCTCTTCAATTGTTTGTTGTTCGTCTGCTGGCAATTCATCGAGCAAGTAGTGACGCAATTGCGTGTTTTGTCCTACAACTTCATTTTTCATTTACATGCTCAGCCCCTTTCTTGGTTAAATGTGTTCTGCCACGCTGTTAAGGGGCAATTGGGTAAAGCGTTTCACCTGCCGAATTAATATCCAAGGCACTGCCTCAAGCATTCTTCCAAAGCTGCGCGGATGCGATGCGCGCGAATTCTCAGCGCATTTAGCCCGATGCCCAATTCGTCTGCCATTTCTTTACGGTGATCAATTTTGGCTCGTTTGCTTTCCTGGTAATAAGCCACAACAAGCTTGCGCTGGGGCAGAGGCAATTGCTTCAGGCAATGCTCCAGGCAGCCAAATTCCTCTTCTTTTGTCTCGTCAGGCGCTGCGACAGATAAATCAGTGTGATCATGTTCTGGTAATGATTCTTGCCGATCCGTTTCCTTGACGTATTCAAGGTGCAGGTTTCGGGCGACAACGATAATGTATCGCGCTGGTTCACCGACATAAGTGTCAATCATTCCAGGCAGGCGGCGGGTTACACGATTAAACGTTTCGTCGGCAAGATCTTCGGAGCAATGGCAGCCCCTGCGGTTGAAGATGACGATCAGATTGCGTCGAATGCTTTCGTACCGCTGAGCAGCCTTTTCTTCGTCTTGGTCCAGCCAGCGAAGAAAGAGTTTGAACTCTTCAGGCTTAGGTTGCCAGTTATTACGCATTCAGAAATAGTGAAGTAAAGCCTCTAGTGCTTCGTTTTGAAATGCAAAAAGTTTTTTTATCCGGACCAGCATTCATAAGCAATCCGCCTGCATCAGGCAAAACCTTACCAAGCTT
>CAYLJQ010000485.1:0-5618 GCA_964383955.1 uncultured Heliomicrobium sp.
CGATCTGGATTTATTTCTGTTTAAGGTAACGGGAACCGAAAGCAATCGGACGTTAACGGCAATTGCAGTTTCCAATGGCAGCACCACTACTGAAAGGTTTTCGCCAATTCAGTCGCTGGAATCCGGAGATTATTTAATCGGTGTTTCTGCTTATGACGACCATTCAGCGAACGACACACCGATCGCGTACACGCTGACGACGGCGCTGGATTCCGCACCGCCCCCGCCGACCATCACCCGCATTGTTCCGGACGCAGCGGGCGCCGGAACCGGACCCTTCTCGCTAACCATAACGGGCACGAACTTTTTTGACGGGCAATCCACAATGCGCTGGAATGGACAGCCTCGCCCGACGGTTTATGTCAACAATACACAGTTGAATGCGTTTTTGACGGTAGAAGATATTCAAACACCAGGCATTATTCCGGTTAGCATCTTCAACCCTCCCACGCTTGGCGGCCAGTCAAACTCGGTGCCGTTTACGATCTCAACGGTTCCGCCTGAAGTGGAACCGAACGAAGCTCCGACCAGTGCCACACTGTTACAACTTTCCAGCACGCGTAGCGGGTCAGTTGCTATTGGTGATTCGGCAACAACTACGGTGACTTTTCCCGGCGGCCAGACGACCGACCCGGTCGAAGACATGTTTGCCATCAACCTGACGGAAAGTTCCCGGTTGGATATTTCATTGGTCGGGTCAAACGGTCAGGCGAATACCGCGCTTTATCTGCTTAGAGAAATTCCTGGAACAACCTCGTTGGAATCTTTGGGGAATTCGCGATTGGCTGGAGTATTTCAACGCATCACAACTCCGCAAGCGCTTGCTCCTGGACGTTATTTAGTCGGGGTTTCAGCGGTGACAGGTTCAACTTTGTACACGGTAGAAGCTCACGTTCCGGGCAGCCGTTTGATGAAAGTTGCGACCAACAGCGCTGCGCCGAACAGCCCTGTAACGGTTCCGATTTCGTTTTATTCCGAAGGTAATGAAAACGCGGCCAAATTCAGTTTGCGATTTGATCCCGCATTGTTGGGCAGTCCGCAGGTTTCGCTTGGAAGCGATGCCAGCGGCGGCACGGTCAATGTCACTTCCAGCCAGGTGGCGTTGGGACGCATCGGCGTCCAGATTTCTCTGCCGCAAGGCCAGCATTTCAACAGCGGTTCTCGCCAAATTGCCAGAGTAACGTTCAACATCAAGCCCACAGCGGGAGCGACCGCGACTGCTGTCGAGTTTGGCGACGAGCCGGTAGTTCGCGGATTAACGGATACAGGGGGGAATTCAGTCACTGGAACTTATGCAGCAGGAAACGTCATTGTGATTCCAGGTTTCGAAGGCGATGTGACGCCGCGTCCACTGGGCAATGGGACCGTTTCCACGGCGGATTGGGTGCAAGTTGGCCGTTTTGCCAGCGGATTGGATGAGACCGCCGATGGCAGCGAATTCCAGCGCGCCGATATCGCGCCCAAAAATACACTGGGCGATGGACGGCTGACGATCGCAGACTGGGTTTTGGCCGGAAGATATGCCGCCGGGTTGGAAACCACAGTTGCTGCTGGCGGAGCCAGTGCGCCGGTCCTGACGTTTGATGAGTTCGGAAACAGCTTTCAAAAAATCACGGAATCAGCGTTTGCTTCGGTCGTTGGGGATGAACAACAACAAACTCGTAGCATCCGCATCGTCCCGGTCACGTTTGTTCGCGGCCAGGAAAACACTGCTGTTGTCGAATTAAGCTCTCTTGGAAATGAAAATGCAGTTGGTTTCACCGCGAATTTTGACACGACTCAGTTGACCTTTGTCCGCGCCACCATCGGCACAGACGCGCAAGGCGCAGCTTTGAACGTCAACACTTCCCAGGTTGCATTGGGACGTGTTGGCATCGGCATTGCGCTTTCCAGTGGTCAAACGTTTGTCACGGGCACGCGGCAGCTTGTCACGCTGACATTCAATGTTCCGGCGTCAAGTTCGGTCAATTCAACCACGATTAGTTTTGGAGATCTGCCGATCACGCGCGAAGTGGTTGACGCCACGGCAAATGTGTTGCCGACGAATTTCACCGCGGGAACAATCACGTTGGATCCGCAGATCAGCCAGACTCCAACCTTGACCAGCGTTACGCCAAACACGGTTTTGGCGGGCGGTGGAAATTTCATTGCGACACTGAACGGAAATAATCTGCTCAATGGAGCCGTCGCCCGCGTGACAGTGGACGGCGTGACCGCAGAGCGTTTGACCGAATTTGTCAGCTTGACGCAATTGCGTGTAACGCTGCTGGCGCAGGACATTGCCGAAACAGGCACGATCAGCGTCAGTGTTCAAAATCCGGCTCCCAGCGGCGGCGTGTCCAATTCGCTGAATATCGAAATTGTGAATCCGGTTCCGACCGTGACAACCATTACCCCTGCTTCGGCTGCGGTTGGTGGGCAGGGATTCAACCTGACAGTCAATGGAACGAACTTCGTACCGGGGGCGACCATTCAGTGGAATGGCAACAATCGCATCACGACGTTTGGCAGCAGCACGCAACTGACCGCACAGATTCCGGCTCAGGACATTGCCAGTGCTGGAACGGCCACGATTCGTGTCGTCAATCCCGGACCGGGCGGCGGAAATTCCAACTCGGTCAACTTCACGATTGCCACGCCAGCGCCGATTCCGCGTATCACTACCATTGATCCGACTTCCAGAATGGGCGGAACCGAAGGCTTTACGCTGACGGTCAATGGCACGAATTTCACGCAAAATTCTGTTGTGCGCTTCAACGGAAATCCGTTGGTGACGACCTTTGTCAACAATACGCAACTGACGGCGGCAGTAACGGCTGCTGATGTCGCAAACCCAGGCACGGTCAGCGTTACAGTTTTCACGCCTCCGCCGGGTGGCGGCACGTCGAATTCCGCATTGCTGACAATCAACGTCCCGCCGAACCCGTCTCCGGCAATTACGGCAATCAGCCCCAACACGGTGATGTCCGGCGGCGGCAATTTCACGCTGACGGTGACTGGTACGGGTTTTGTGCAAGCGTCCGTGGTTCGATTCAACAACGCAGACCGCGCCACGACGTTTATTTCAAGCACGGAACTGCGCGCGACAATTCAGTCCGGAGACATTGTCAACGGTGGAACATCGGCAATCACTGTCTTCAGCCCGGCTCCGGGTGGAGGCACATCGAATGCCGTGCCGCTGACAGTGACCTTCGCTCCGCCTGTAATCACCTTGCTTAGCCCCAGTTCGGCTGTTGCGGGTGGCGCAGCTTTCCAATTGAATGTGACTGGTACGAATTTCGCGCCAGGATCAATTGTGCGCTGGAATGGGGAAGATCGCACAACGGCTTTCATCAGTGTGACCGAACTGACGGCGCAAATTCCGGCTTCGGACATTGCCAGCGCCGGAACTGCAACAGTAACGGTGTTCAGTCCATCGCCGGGTGGTGGCACTTCAAACCCGATCACGTTCACTATCAATCCTCAAGCGCGTCCGCTGCCACGCATCACAGCGATCAGTCCTGACAAGGCGCAGGCGGGAACGCAAGGATTGGAGTTGACTGTTGCCGGAACCAATTTTGTGACGGATTCGGTCGTTCGATGGAACGGCCAGCCGCGCGCGACTACCTTCGTCAACAGCACCCAACTGAAAGCGCAAATTACTGTTGCGGATTTGGCAGCGGTGGGCAGCGCTTTGGTGACAGTCTTTACACCTCCGGCGGGCGGCGGCGAATCCAACACGGTGACATTTGCCATCAATGCTCCGCCGAACCCAGTGCCGGTAATTACTTCACTCAGTCCAAACACGGTTGGCACGGGAACAGGCCCGTTTGTGCTGACTGTGAATGGCACTGGCTTCGTCAACGGATCCGTTGTGCTGTTCAATGGCGCTAACCGTGCGACGACATTTGTTAGTTCGACGCAGTTGACGGCGCAGATTCTGGCCGAAGACATTGCGGGTGCGAACACTCCGGCGATTCGCGTTGTATCGCCTCCGCCGGGTGGTGGCACTTCCAATGAAGTCCTGTTGACGGTCGTCAATCCGGCTCCGTCAATTACTGCGCTGCAACCGAGCGCGATTGCAGAAGGCAGCGCAGGCCAACAACTGACAGTCATCGGTACCGGTTTCGTTATCGGTTCGCAGATTACGGTCAATGGCGTTTCGCGCATCACCTCATTTGTCAGCAATACGCAGTTGACTGCTCAATTGACGAATGTCGAGTTGGCAGTTGCGACGACGCTGAACATTCAAGTGGTCAGCCCAGGTCCGGGCGGCGGATCGTCGAATACGGTTGGCTTGCCGGTGCGTCCGCGCAATCCGTTGCCGCGTATTACTTCGATCAGCCCGACTTCAGTGATGGCTGGCGGCCCAGGATTTACTCTGGTTGTCAGCGGAACCAGCTTCGTCAACGGTTCGATCGTTCGCGTCAACAATCAAGATCGCCCAACGGATTTTGTTTCTGACACGACACTGGCGGTGCAAATTCCGGCGACGGACATTGCAGCCGCAGCTTCATTGTCCATCAGCGTGTTTAACCCCGGACCCGGCGGCGGCACAGCAGGGCCAATAACACTGACTGTTATCAACCCGGTTCCGCGCATCACCAGCATCAGTCCCGACTCGGCTCCTGCCGGCAGCGGAGATTTTCTGTTGGTGGTTAGCGGCGTCAACTTTGTCTCGAATTCGGTGGTTAGATTCAACGGCGTAGATTTGCAAACGACGTTTGTCACCAATTCGCAATTAACTGCGCAAGTTCCCAGCGGGCTGGTTTCCGGTGGAGGCTCTGCTCCGGTCGTGGTGTTCAATCCCGCTCCGGGAGGAGGCACATCGAACGCAGCGACCTTCTCCATTGTCAATCCAACTCCTGTGATTGCCAGCGTGAACCCGACAACGGTGCTTGCTGGCGGCCCAGGCTTTGCGCTTGCGGTCAACGGCAGCGGTTTCGTCAACAGTTCAATCGTTCGCGTGAATAATTCCGATCGCCAAACGACTTTCGTCAATGCCAATCAGGTGATGGCGAATATCCCGGCTTCGGATATTCTCAACGCAGGCGTCTTGAACATTACGGTGTTCAACATCGCTCCGGGCGGTGGGACATCAAACGCCATTCAGATTCCGGTCAACAATCCTGTTCCCGAAATAACCGAACTCGTGCCGAATTCAGTGGCTGTCGGCAGCGCAGCGTTTACGCTGGCCATCAATGGCTTTGGTTTCGTTCCGGGATCAGTTGTGCAGTGGAACGGCACAGCGCGCCCGACCACTTTTGTGAATCCGGGGCAATTGACGATCCCGGTTTCGGCTGCTGATGCGGCAACGGCGGCAAATGTGACGATTTCGGTTGTCAATCCGGCTCCGGGCGGCGGCATATCCGGCGCGCGGTTATTCCGAATCACGTCGCAACCAAATCCAGCGCCGATCGTGTTGGAACTGACGCCGAATTCCATCATTGCCGGCAGCGCATCATTTACGCTGGTTGTTGGGGGTGAAAACTTTGTGCCGAACGCCGTTGTCAATTGGAACGGCAGCCCACGACCGACATTGTTTGTCAGCAGTCTTGAGCTTCGCGCCCAAATTCTGCCTTCTGACATCGCCAGCCAGGGAACGGCTGTTGTCACCGTAACCAATCCGGCTCCGGGTG
>CAYLJQ010000486.1:0-5616 GCA_964383955.1 uncultured Heliomicrobium sp.
TTTTTTCTTTTTCTTTTTTTCTGCCTTTTCCTCTTCATCTTCGGCGGCAGTTGTGATTTTTGACGGCGGAATCGCAGCTTGACTGGGATCGGTTCGCGGGAAGGAAAACGATGGCTCTGATCGTAATGACGCGCGCCTGCGCACCTCTTCAAGAGCTTCCAGCGACAGGCGAGCGGTTTTGTTTTGTGTGGTTTCAGCAGGGTTGCGGAACGCCAGCATCACATTTCCAAGCTGAATCTTGTCGCCGTGTTGCAGAGTGTGAGCTTCGCTGCCTAACTGAGTGCCATTAACGAATGTGCCATTGCTGCTGCCCAGATCAACGATGGTGTATCCGCCATCGCGCACCAGCACAATGCCATGAGTGCTGCTGACTGTCGGATCGTTGATGACCACCTTGTTGTGCGGAGCTTTGCCGATTTCTATTTCCGGCTGATTCAACAACGCTTCGATCTTTTCGCCCGTCGGCATCACGCCGATCAGACGGGGCGTAAAGTGATTTTCGATGTGCGTCGAAATTTCACTGAACAGCGCCAACCGCAATGACGCTTTTTTTCCGGTCGTTCGTTCAACCTGATCAATCGTCGCCTTATCAGTTGGGTCGGCAACCGCCAGCATCAACCGGTCAGGTTGCTGGCCGATGACGGGGCAAATCGAATGGTTTCGCAAAAACTCCACGCCGAGTTTGGCCGCTGTCACTGCGTCAACTTCCATGGTCTTCATTTCAACCGGCGTGAGATTGAACGTGCGCCCCATCAAATCGCGCAACCCAATTTCGCTGACCAGCTTTTCTTCAACCAAGGCGCGGCAAAGTCTGCGTCCACGCCCGCCAGTGCCTTTCAAACGATCAATTTCCGATTGCGCCACCAGTCCGGATGAAACCAATGCCTGGGCCAGCGTTTCTTCGCTGACAGGCTGGGATTTTGGCGGCGGCGGCGGAGCAGGCGGCGGCGGCGGCGAATTATCCAGCAATACGGTGCGCGGAATTGACTGTGTAGTTTCCGCTTCTTTCAACCGGAAAGTGATGGTGCAATGCCCCATCTTGATCAAATCGCCATGCTGCAATTTGCGCGGTTCATTGACGCGAACTTCGTTGACGAACGTGCCATTGCGGCTGCCCAAATCACTCAAGGTGAAAGCCTCGTCGGCAAAACTGATCATTGCATGGGATGACGACACCGATGCATCGGTTAAGACGATTTCGTTTTGCGGTGCTTTGCCAATTCTGGTTTCGGGAATTGTCAGGTCGCGTTCAAATACGTTGCCATCGCGAGACAAAATGTGGAGAGTAGCTTCGATGGGTTTAGAGTCGTTCTGGGAAACAGTCATAGTTTTGAACGCCGAAGCTTCGGAAGAAGCGTTTGGCGGCGGAGATTGGGGCGATTTCTGTTCCGAATTCGGCGTACTGAAATTGAGCACCTGCAAATCCGCGCCGCATTGGTTGCAAAACCTACTGCTTTCGCGCGGGATGGGGAAATTGCATTGAGGGCAACCATTCGTCATGCCAACTGAGGTAACTTGATTCGTGCTCGTATTTTAGAAGCCGGATAGTTCGGCAATTTGTAGTTGTTATTACAGTCACAAAGCAAAACGGATGCTAAATCAGTTTGCAGGCTAAATCAACGCGTTTGATAAACAACAACTTTCCAGAACCGCTTCTGGCCCAGCGGCGTACTGTACAATCGCTACGCATTGTTTCCGCGATGCTCGAAAATCTCAAAATGACACCGAATCGGAAAATTAAAATGAAAAAGCTGTTTCTTGGGACGCTGTTTGCCCTGATGTTGGCGACGAATGTTTGGGCGCAGAATCCGGCACCGCAGCCGGTGGTTGGCGCTCTTTCGGGAACCGAAACGTCCAACGACGTTCGGCAGCAAACTTTCGACATCGTTTGGAAAACGGTGAAGGAAAAACATTTCGATCCGACGCTTGGCGGATTGGACTGGGATAAAATTCGACAGCAGTATCAGCCAAAAGTTGCCCAGCTGAATTCCGATGCCGAACTGTACCGTTTGCTGCAACAGATGCTGGGCGAACTTCACCAGTCGCATTTCAACATTATTCCGCCTGAAGCTGTCATTGCCGATGATGTCGCCGAACCTCCAACCGGAGGAATTGGAATTGACCTGCGAATGATTGATGGTGCGCCGGTCATTGTTCGAATTGAACCGGGATCAGCGGCTGAAGCCGCCGGTTTGCGCCTTGGATTTACGGTCAAGCAAGTGGGCGAAAAGACGGTTGAAGCTTTGATTGCTCCCGTTGCCAAAGCTGCACAAAGCGAAGCGATACGAAAATTGCAGATGGCTCGTCGTGTCATGCGCGAGATCAACGGCGAACCTGGTTCGACCGTGACCGTGATTTATTTGGACGGCAAAAATCAATCTCGCACAGCTACCGTTACTCGCGCGAAGTTGAAAGGTGAGTTATCGCCCAGGCTGGGAAACTTCCCGCCGCAATACACAGAGTTTGAATCGAAGCGGCTGGCAGGGAATATCGGTTACATTCGTTTCAACATTTTCACCACGCCCATTTCCGACAAAGTCCGCATTGCGTTGACTGAGCTTCGCGACGCCGATGGAATTATTTTCGATCTTCGCGGCAATCCGGGCGGCGTTGCTGGCATTGCGACCGGCATTGCCAACCGGATTTCGGACAAGGGCGGGTATTTGGGAACGATGAAGATGCGGACGAGTGAGTTGAAATTCGCTGTTTTCCCGCAGCAGAATGCTTACACCGGACCAGTGGCAATTTTGATTGATGGCCTGAGCGCTTCAACCAGCGAAGTTTTTTCCAGCGGAATGCAGGAAATGGGACGAGCAATCGTTATTGGCGAAACCAGCGCCGGAGCTTGTTTGCCGTCATACTTTCAAAAACTTCCGACCGGCGCTCTTTTTCAATTCGCCATTGCCGATTTCAAAACGCCAAAGGGCGTGTTGATTGAAGGGCGTGGCGTAATACCGACTGTTGAAGTGAAATGGAATCGCGCCAGCTTGCTTGCTGGACGTGATGCACAATTGGAAACGGCGATTGAACGATTGGCGCAATCGCGACAACGCGAGCGTTCAGTAAAATGACGCTTGACTGCAATATAAAATGTGGAGCAAATGGCTTCACAAATCAGAAAGGATGACTCCATGAAGAAAATTGTATTGATGACTGCTCTTATGCTGGTGGCGGCGTTGACCGTTGCGGCTCAGGAAAAAAAGGCCGATCCGCCGAAAGCTGATGCGAAACCGGCTGCGACGGTCTTGCCTTCGGCTGACGAAATTCTGGACAAATACGTCAAAGCGATTGGCGGCAAAGAAGCCAACGAAAAAGTCACCTCCCGTTTTATGAAAGGCTCGTTTGAAATGCCTGCCATGGGAATGAACGGAACGGTTGAAGCCTATACCCAGGCTCCGAACAAATCTGCGACTGTCACGGAAATTGCAGGCTTCGGAAAAGTGCAGCAGGTGTTTGACGGCAAAACCGCCTGGGAAGCCAATCCGATGAGTGGATTGCGCGAACTGGCCGGGGCTGAATTGGCAGCAATGAAGCGCGAAGCTGACTTTTATGCTGAGCTTAACTACAAGAAGAACTTTTCAAAGCTTGAAGTGAAAGGCAAGGAAAAGGTCGGGGATTCTGAAGCTTATGTTGTCTTGGCGACTCCGAGCGAAGGAAAACCTGACAAAATCTATTTCGATACGAAAACTGGTTTGATCCTTCGCCGTGACAGTGAACGGGAAACCGAGCAAGGAACCATGGCGACCGAAACCTATTATGAGGATTACAAAGACGTAGAAGGCGTCAAGGTTCCAATGACGATGAAGATCACGAATCCGCAGTTCAGCTTTGTGATTAAGATGACTGAGGTCAAAACAAACGTCAAAATCGAAGACTCGAAGTTTGCGAAACCCGCCAACTAAAGCAATTTGGCCATAATGAATAAACGAAAGGGGCGAGATCACATCTCGCCCCTTTCGTTTATCTGGCTTTAGCTCGCGCGCTTTATTTCGTGCGGCAATAGATCTGTTGTTGCTTCTGTTACTGGATGCTGGATCGAAGCCGGTGGCAACTCATTAGTATCCGGCACAATGACGCCTTCGACAGTTTTTCGGCGAGGCACTGTCAGCGCGTCCTGTTCAATAGTCTGGTTGATCATCTGACGAAGTTTGAACCAGCCCCAAAGAACCAGCAACATTCCTGCCGTGCCTAGCGCTGCTGAAAGCGTTCCCATCACTCTAACCAGCTTTGCCTGCCTGATAGGATCATCGCTCCCAATCAGGAAGACCGTCGCCAGCAATGCCGCTGTCATCAGGAAAAACAGCAATCCGGTGCCGATGGTTTTTTGACTGGCATTCGCATTTGAAGTCAGACGCAGCACTTCGGTTTCTGCCGGTGTGGATACGCTGAGCGGCGCGCCGCACCGGCGGCAAAACCGCGAACTGCCAGAGGTGTCGGCTCCACAAGCGGAACATTGGGCCACACCAGTCCGCGCTAGCGCCGTGGCAATGATTGCCTCTGCTTCGCGCGTCAACGTATTCCGGTCGCCTTTTGTCATACAACCGGAATACATGCCTTTGACCGTGTAAGCGAATGTCACGCGGGAGGAATTCGCGCCGGTGGGTTTCAGGCCGACTTCCAGGAAGGTTTGATAGTCCAGAATGTTTTGCGAACAGCCGGATTGCGCAGAGCTTTTGGCGCCACGCCGGGCCTGCAAGGGAGTTTCATTTAGAACACGGTAGCCGGTTTCTTCCAGTGCGTCGGCCAGCTGTGTGCGAAGGCTTTCGATATCGCCAGCGACTTGACGCGTGACGTCGTGATCGAAGCTGAAAGACATCCCTCCATCGTCGCTCATTGCTGCGATGAATTCCGCTCCCATAATCTTTCCTCCGGTTTGGTCGGTTAAAGGTGTTCTGGCATTTCCGCTAACGAAGCCTGCTGAGCGAAAGTTCACCGCTTTCGCGGACTACTGGGAGTCGTTCTTTCGCCAGACGTAAATGTCACGCGCAATGTCATTTTCAAGCGCGATTTGAGTTTCGTCGCATTGAATAACAAAACTTGGGAATTTTTGCTGCAGCTTGATCGGAACTCCGGGTGTGATGCCAAACGAGGAAAGTTTGCGGATGCGGGGGAAATTGGCTGCGCTCACGTAAGCAACCTGTGCCTGTTCACCGACTTCCAGCCGGTCAATCGAAGTCACAAGTGAGTTAATGTGGTCTTCAGCCTGGCGGCAGCAATCGCCTTCAGGAATCGGATGGTTATGAGGGCAAAATCGCGGATGGCCGAGCAGCGTACAAATGGCGTTTGTTACGCCTCGCGCCAGAAAGTGTTCAAATTCGCACGCGTCGGCTTCGCTTTCTTCCAGCGTCATTCCCAGAACGTCAACAACCAGCCGCTCTGCCAAACGATGGCGGCGAATGATTTCTCCGGCGGTTTGGCGACCCAATTGCGTCAGGCTGATTTCGCCGCCGGGGTTTCGCTTCAAATAACCTTCCCGTTCACATTCGACCAGCAGTTCTTCTGTGACTTCGGTTTTTGCGTCGCCTGCAATGGTTTCAACGGCAGCGGAGCCGCGCTCTTCGTTTGTCCAAACGGATTCCAAAACTTCGACGATGTCCTGAGACAGCCAATTGTGCA
>CAYLJQ010000487.1:0-5613 GCA_964383955.1 uncultured Heliomicrobium sp.
TATTCGATTCGTCACTTGATTCTTGTTTAATGTCAGTCGTCAGTTGTTCTTCAATATCCTAAAGCGGACAACCGGCTACCGACAACCGACCACCACTTTATGATTCAACTTTCAAACGTTTCCAAAGTCGTCACCAGCGGCACAGAGCAACTCACCATTCTTCATTCGCTGGATCTTGCAATCCCACACGGGCAATTTGTTTCGGTCATTGGCCCTTCAGGCAGCGGCAAATCCACTTTGCTGGGGTTGATCGCAGGACTTGATTCGCCAACCACCGGCAACATACGGCTTGATGGCCATGACATCACACAGATGAACGAAGACGAGTTGGCAGAATTGCGCGGAGGTTTGGTGGGTTTTATCTTTCAATCGTTCCATTTGATTCCGTCGCTGACGGCGTACGAAAACATTCTGACGCCGATGGAAATTATGAGAACCAGCAAAGCGCGCGAGAAAGCCCAGGCTTTGCTGGATGACGTTGGCTTGCATGATCGTGGCCACCATTACCCTTCGCAGCTTTCCGGCGGTGAACAGCAGCGGGTCGCCATTGCTCGCGCGTTTGCCAATGCGCCCAACATCTTGCTGGCGGATGAACCGACCGGCAACCTGGATTCAAAAAATGGCGGTCATATCTTTGAGCTATTGTTGAAACTCAATCGCGAGCGACAGACGACGTTGCTGCTGGTGACTCATGACCACCAGCTTGCAGGGTTAGCTGACCGTAAAATCAGTTTGCGCGATGGGCGAGTTGTTGAAGACTTACTGCTGACGAATGAGAGCTTAAGCCGAAACGCTGAGGCAGGGCAGAGAACCTGAAGAAAGGCTCTGTGAAGTCTTTGCGTTCTCTGCGCCCCTGTGGTGAAAAACGTCTGCATTTAATTGGTTTTTGCCGCTGAGCCTTCCTTGACCGTAATCACCTGGTTGACCGCGACATCGTTCAGAACGTCTATCTTTCCGCTTGGCCAGCGGACTTCAATCGTTTTCACTTTCACAGCTTTGCCGACGCCGAAATGGACGCGCAGGTCATTTTGCGAATAATAGCTGCCTCCGCTGCGGACTTCGTTGAACTGGGTTTGCTCGTCAGTTTTGCAAGTAACGCGCGCACCGATGCCGGTTCGGTTTGATGTGACGCCAATGGTTTTAATCGCGATCCAGTTGTTGCCGCCGTCTTTCGGCTGAGCCGAATCCAGCCGCATCAGCACAGGCGATTCGTTGACCGGATTGATCACCACATCAATGTCTCCGTCGTTGTCAAAATCGCCAAACGCGCAACCTCGGCTGGCGGTCGGTTCAATCAACGCTCCGCCAATCTTTTCCGTTACATCCTGAAAGGTTTTGTTTCTTTGGTTTCGATAAACAACCTTGCGTTGCTGGTACCCGGCTTCAGTGGTCAGCTTTTCGACTTCCGGGTAAACGTGGCCATTGACCAGCAAAACATCCAGCCATCCGTCATTGTCAGGATCAAAAAATCCGCAGCCCCAACCCAGCCAGCGCGTGTTCAAGCCTATGCCCGCCGCAAACGTCACGTCGTCAAAACTGTTTTTGCCAAGATTGCGATACAGCGTTGAAGTGTCACCGGAAAAGTTCGTCTTGAAAATATCCACCAATCCGTCACCGTCAAAATCGCCAGCGCTGACGCCCATTCCGGCTTGAGGCTTGCCGTCTCCGCTATACGCCGTTCCTGATTCAACGCCTATGTCTGTGAAAGTTCCGTTCCCATTATTGTGATAAAGCGCCGCCGGAGCCGAATCGTTGGCGACGTAAATATCCGGCCAGGTGTCGTTGTCATAATCAGCTACCAACACGCCAAGCGCATACGTGCCGTAAGTCTTCCTGATGCCCGCTTTCTCGGAAATGTCAGTAAACGTTCCGTTGCCATTGTTTTGGTAAAACGTGTTGACGCCTCCGGTCAGTCCCGGAGGGCCGCAGGCAACCATCACGCCTTTGTACAAGCAAGGGCCGGTTTCAGGCGTCGGCGCAGTTTTCACGTCGAAATCAATATAGCTGCCCACGAATAAGTCCAGGTCGCCATCTTTGTCGAAATCCAGAAAGGCGCTGCCTGAACCCCACTTGGTTTTGTTCACGCCGACTCCCGCTTTGTCCGTCGTGTCTGTGAACGTTCCATTCCCGTTGTTGCGATAGAGCGCATTTTTGCCGAAGTACGAAACGAACAAATCCTCCCAGCCATCGTTGTCATAATCGCCGATGCAGACTGCTTGGCCCCAGCCCGAACGAGCCAGTCCGGCTTTTACCGTCACATCAGTAAACGTGCCGTTGCGATTGTTTTTGTAAAGCCGATTTGTCGGCTCCTGGCCTTTGGCAATCCCGCCAAAGCGCGTGCCGTTGACGAAAAACAGGTCCAGCCAACCGTCATTGTCGTAATCAAACCACGCCACGCCACAGCCCGTCGTTTCCAGCAGGTATTTGTTTTTGTGCTCATCGCCGTAAACGGTTTTGTGCGTCAGCCCAGCGCCTTTGGCGATGTTGACGAACGTGATGTTGAAATCCGACGAAGCGGCCGGTTGTGCTTTCTCCGGCGCTGATTGCCAAATTAGCAACCAGATCAACACGATTACAAGAAAAAGAAATCGGAAGGTGTTCATTGTGGACGCAATATAAATTATTCTTGGTTTCGTAATCAAAATTTCCAACTTCAAAGGAGCTGACACGATGACTCGAATGCCGGGTATTTTCTGCGTGTTGTTAATCTGTGGATTGCTGCTGCCCGCCGAGGGGCTGGCGCAACAAGCCGCCAGCGTTCGAGCCAGAACTTTGTCCGAAGAGCGGGAATTGTTCAACGCAGGTCGTTATGACGAAGTAATTCGGAAGCTCAACAATTTGTCTGATGCTCCGCGAAGTTCGAGAGAAGTCGCCTACCTGATGGGTATGTCCTGGTATCAGGAACGTGTCTATCAACGCGCCATCGTATATTTGGAAACCATTGTTCGGACAGGAAATGAAATTCCCGACGACAGCGCGCTAGCGCGCGAATATTTTGAATGCCAGCAGGCGTTAGGGCTGTCGCATTATTTGCTTGGCCAATTTGCGGAAGCCATTCCGCATCTGGAACGAACTGTGCAACGTTTCCCAAACAATCATGAATTGGTTTACGCGCTCGGTATGGCTGGCATACAGGCTCGACAGGTCGAAAAAGCGCGCGCCGCATTTGGCCACATGTTTCGTGTCGCACCTGATTCTGCCGCCGCTAATTTGTTGACCGCGCAAATGATGGTTCGCGCTGGAATGGAGGAGTTTGCCGATGCGGAATTGAAAGTCGCGCTGGAAAAAGACCCGCGATTGCCTCAAGCCAATTTTCTGCTGGCGCAGAACGCGATCTACAAAACTCGATATGACGAAGGAATCGCCTTGCTGGAAAAAGAACTGGCGATCAATCCGAACAACGCGATGGCCTATTACAAGCTGGGCGATGCGTTGACGCGCCAATTGAAGTGGGACGAAGCCATTGTCCAATTGCAAAAATCCGTCTGGCTCAATCCGTTTTTCAGCGGGCCGTACATTTTGCTGGGCAAAAGTTATCTAAAGAAAAAGCAGTTGCCCAATGCTGAAGGCATGCTGAAACGCGCGATTCAGTTCGACCCGAACAACAAAGCGGCGCATTACATTTTGGCGCAGGTGTATCAGCAGTCGGGCAGGGCAGAAGACGCCAAACGTGAATTTGCGCTGGCCGAAAAATTACAAGGCAACCTGGAGAATCCCGACAAATGAAGCCCACGGTTTTCAAGAAGGAATCCGCTCACGAAGCAACACGAAGAAACACAAAGGAAAACCAGATCACCTGTTTTTCACTTCGTGGTTTCTTCGTGTGGCTTCGTGGGAGAAAAGCTATTTTCTCTTTGGCAATTGTTCTGATTCTAAGCGGCTCGGCAAGTCCGCAATCAGCTTCTAATCAGGCTGGCCGCAATCCGCAATTCATGGATGTTGCTGCGCAAGCCGGCCTGACGCAGCCGATCATTTACGGTGGAGTCGAATCCAAGCGTTTCATCATCGAAGCCAACGGTTGTGGTGTCGCTTTTTACGATTACAACAACGACGGCTGGATGGATGTTCTGATGTTGAATGGTTCGCGGCTGGAACCGCTTCCGAAAGCCAATCAGCCGACCATGCGGCTTTACAAAAACAATGGCATAAAGGCTGGAAGAGTCACATTCACCGACGTCACGGCAAAAGCCGGATTCACCAAAACCGGTTTTGCTTCCGGGCTGTGCATCGGAGATTTCGACAACGACGGCTTTGACGATTTGTTTGTGACCTACTGGGGGACAAATTTGCTTTACCGAAACAATGGCAACGGCACGTTTGACGATGTAACAAAAAAAGCAAAGCTGAATTTTCCCCTGCTTGATTCTGAAAGCCCGCGCTGGGGATCGGGCAGCAGCTTCATTGATTACGACCGCGACGGCGATCTTGATTTGTTCGTGGCCAATTACCTCAGCTTCGATCTGAAAACGGCGAAAGAACCGGGCAAAGACGCGAACTGCGCTTGGAAAGGCGTGCCGGTCAATTGCGGCCCAAAAGGCTTGCCGTTCGCGCAAAACTGGCTTTACCGCAACGAAGGAAACGGTTCATTCACAGACGTTTCCGAACCATCCGGCATCAGTAAAGTGACTGGCCGTTATTCCATGTCCGTGGCCGCAGCGGATTTCGACGAGGACGGCTGGGTGGATTTGTATGTCGCTGGCGATTCGACGGCCAGCATCATGTATCACAACAACGGCAACGGAACGTTCACCGACGTCGCGCTGGAAACCGGCGTGGCCTACAACGAAGACGGCCAGCCGCAAGCCGGAATGGGACTTGGCATTGGCGATTACAACCGCGACGGGCGGCTGGATATTTTCAAAACGCACTTTATGGACGACACGCCTTTGCTGTACCTGAACGCTGGCAAAGGTTTGTTTGAAGACGTGACGCGGCCCGCAGGCTTTGGTTCGGCGACGAAGTATGTCAGTTGGGGAGCCGGGATGCCCGACGTGGATAACGACGGCTGGCCGGATATTTTCTGGGTAACGGGCAACGTGTATCCCGAAATCGAAAAGACCTTCAAACAGTACCCGCACCGCAATCCGCGCCAGTTGTTTCGCAACTTGGGCAACGGAAAGTTTGAAGACATTTCGGCGACAAGCGGCCCAGGAATCACAGCGCTGCATTCCAGCCGCGGCTGCGCTTTTGGGGATTATGACAACGATGGCGACACCGACGTGCTGGTGATGAATATGAATGAACCGCCTTCGCTGATCCGCAATGATCAAACCAGCGACAATCACTGGCTGAAGGTGAAACTGGCTGGCGTGAAATCCAATCGAACCGGCTTGGGCGCGCGCGTAATCGTAACTGTTGGCGAACGAAAACAGGTTCAGGCCGTTTTGAGCCAGACCAGCTACTACTCTCACGACGATCTGCGACTGCATTTTGGGCTAGGCGACAAATTGAAAGCCGACCGCATTGACGTTCACTGGCCGAGCGGACAAACAAGTTCGATGAAAGACGTGAAAGCCGATCAAACTCTTATCCTCAAGGAAAGCCAAAACTGAGTTGAAGAGGGAGTTACAAAGAACATGAAGAATTCGCTACTGCAAAACGCGGTTGTTCAAA
>CAYLJQ010000488.1:0-5610 GCA_964383955.1 uncultured Heliomicrobium sp.
TGATCGAACTAGATGATTTTGAGACCATAGAACAAATATGATTCCAGTCATCTGGCTCAGCTTTATCGAGTATTGCTTGAACCTTATTTTCGGAAAATTCTTTTGCAGAATAACCCAGCATTTTGCATAAGCACTCGTTTACTCGCAAAAAATGCCCATCCGAAGCAATAAAAGCCGCCCCAATTCCCATATCATCAAAGGCCGTTAAAAGCCTAGTCTCTTCTCCCCAACCATCAATGTCCCAAAGTGGCCTATCATGGTTTGTCGGCGCAACAAGCTTGTGATTGTTGCCCCAAATTCGTTTTAACCATTCCACAATCCCAACCTCAGAAGAAATCATAATTAGAAAAAGAAAAATCCCATTTATTTCGTAGACGAAACGGTGCAAAAGATATTAAGTATTGATGCAGAGGCGCTGCTCTCTCACAACTAATGCTGGCTTACATAATCTCTTAATCGCGATTCTGGGGATTAACTTTCTGATTAAAGGCAATTCTCTTGATGATCATTTTCTTCAGGCCTAGCGCGGTAAATATCAGCTATTCCAATATAAACAGCAAGTAGAGCAAGAGTGCTTGCACATTAAAAGCATGGAAAGTCATTTTAGTGTAATTCTAAGCAAAATTGGGGGAATCCACAATCTGCTGAAATGCTAATTTTGTCTTCTGAAGCTGTCAACTTTTTGCTGTCTACTCTATACTTTCTAGCCAACTGGAGGCCATTTAACAAACAATATTTCACTAGAGCCAGATTTATATGAATTATTCGAAACGTGGTTTTCTGAAACTTGCAACTACTTCTGTGATGGCAATTCAGAGTTTTTCGAGAGCTCAAGCCGCTCCTCCGGAGACATTTAAAGGAGATCTGTGTCTATTCTCCAAGCATTTGCCTACTTTGCGCTGGCAACATTTAGCTCAAATCACAAAAAAGATTGGTTTTAATGGAATTGATCTAACGGTGCGTCCGGGCGGACACGTTTTGCCTGAACGCGTTGTGGAGGATTTGCCCCAGGCGTTTGCCGCAATTAATGCCGAGGGATTATCTGTGCCAATGATAACAACGGGACTGACTTTAGCCTCAGACCTAACGGCAAAACCAATTCTTTCGGTCGCCGGAAAGTTGGGCATTCGATACTTTAAGCCTGGCTACTATAAATACGAGTTTAGTGACGTCCGTCGTGAACTCGAAAAATTTGGGAGCGAATTTTCTAAACTGACAGAATTGGGCAAACAGTTTGGCGTCCAATGTGGCTTTCATAATCATGACGGCAACATTGGGGCTCCTATTTGGGACGTTGCCACGGTAATTGATCACCTGGATCCCAAGTGGGTCGGTTACTATTTTGATGTTCGCCACGCCGTCGTTGAAGGGGGTGGCGGAGGATGGAAAATTGCAACGAACGTGGTTGCACCTCGGCTAAAAATGATTGCCGTCAAAGATTTTTACTGGGAAAAATCTGCCAAAGGCTGGGGGATTGTGAATTGTCCGCTTGGGCAAGGAATGGTTGATTGGCAACAATATTTCAAACTACTACGCCAAGCAAATTTTCACGGTCCGATTTCGCTACATTTGGAATATGAAATTTCGGGAGCGACTGCTGCGGCAAAAGTAGAAAACACTATTGCCGCAGCCCAACGCGACCTTGAATTTCTAAAAGCTCGCTTGCAGGAGGCTTACAAATGAAAGGCCTTTCACGTCGCGGCTTCGTTTTGACTTCTGCTTCTGCTTGGGCAGGTCTAGCCTTCAACTCTTCAGTAAACTATAGAAAAACAACCGATATCTGGATTAAAGACCTCAGCTTTAGTTACGATGAGTACTTTTATCGCCTGCCTTATAAGTTTGGCGGTGTGCCAGTTGATCGAGCGACAATCATCAATGTCAATGTTGTTGTCGAAAGTGGGACTGGAAAAACCGCAACAGGATTTGGCTCTATGCCGCTTGGTAACGTATGGTCGTTCCCTTCCCGTGAAATGCCCTACGCGACTACGCTTGGCGCAATGAAAATCTTGGCGGAACGCATTGCCAAGCTAACGCGCTCTTATCAAGAGTTAGGCCATCCAGTTGACATAAATACCGCGCTGGAGCCGGAATACTTAAAAGCTGCCGTCGAAATCTCAAAGGAACTGAAGCTGGGAATGCCAATGCCAAAGCTTTGCACGCTCGTAACAGCCAGCGCCTTCGACGCGGCAATTCACGACGCGTTCGGCAAGCTGCATGGTCGAAGCTGCTATCAAACTTATGGCCGAGATTTGATGACTTATGACTTGTCGCATTATCTTAATTCTGATTTCAAAAATGAGTTCCCCTCTCGGTATGTTCTGCCCAAGCCAAAGCCATTGATTTCCATGTTTCATTCCGTTGGAGGTGCAGACGCTGTTCTCCCTTCAGAACTTGCTCAACGAATCAACGATGGGTTGCCGGAAACGCTTGCGGAGTGGATCAAATTTAATGGCCTGACGCATATTAAGATCAAACTGCAAGGTGAAGATCTGAAATGGGACATAGAACGAACTGTAAGCATTGACCGCGTGGCATCGGAATCTCGCCCTCAAATAAACTGGCGATATTGCGTGGACTTTAACGAACGCTGTCCAAATGTGGAATATGTGCTGGAATATCTGCGGAAGGTAAAAGAGCAGACACCGTTGGGTTTCAATAGGATTCTATATCTGGAACAGCCCACAGCTCGCAATTTGAAAAGCAACCGACAAAATGTGATGCATCAAGCCAACAAATTAAGGCCGGTATTGATTGATGAATCGTTGGTTGATTTGGAAACGTTGCTGTTAGCGCGGGAAGTGGGGTACACAGGCGTTGCGCTGAAAGCCTGTAAAGGCCAATCGCAGGCAGTATTGATGGCTGCGGCTGCTCAAAAATACAAAATGTTCCTGTCTGTACAGGATTTGACCTGCCCAGGCGCTTCACTCCTTCATTCCGTTGGCATAGCAGCACACGTGCCTGGGGTCGCAGGTGTAGAAGCGAATGCTCGGCAATACATGCCAACCGCAAACAAACCCTGGGAAGCACGCTTTCCTGGTATTTTCAAAATCAGCGATGGAGCCTTTAAGACGGCAACTCTAAATCGCCCCGGACTCGGAGTGACTGCCTAGGGGGGCGACTTTCTACACTTGTTCCCTCTCAAATCCACTTCATCGAAATCAACAAAGTCAGCAGAGCCAGTCCCACAAAAAAACATCCAGCCAAAAATAGACCGATTCGCATTCCCCATCCCGGTTTGATCTGGTCTGGCAACAAGTTTAGGTTGACGTAAAGCGCATGAAAGCAACTGATGCCCAATGCTAAACTGCCCACATTGCTGTAGACCACGATTAGCCAACGCGGACTGGCCATAGAAAGAAAAATGACTGCAACAATGAAATAAGAGATCAAAATACCGAAATATAATTGACCGATTTTGCCCGGATCTATTTTCCGCATCCATTTTGTAGACGACCAACTGACATCTACCCAGCGCCGCATAAATCCGTCAGCATTTGTGGTCGAATTCGGCAGCAATGCCAGAAAACCGCAGAGCAAAATCATGTACCAGCAAAACGAACCGAGCGCTCCACCAACGCGATTCATGACGCCGTCTGCGGTCATTCCTGCCAGCACCCAGTTATTGGCCACGGTACCGCGAGGAAGAAATTCGACTGACAACATTCCGGGCAAAGCCAAGCCAATAAATGCTGCCGGCATCCACAAGGCCAGTTGATCTCTACGAATGTGTTTCATCCAGCGGCGCCAGCGCGGCATTGATTCTTCGGTAACTTCAAACACCATTCCCGAATGTGACAATTGCAAATCGCGCCCGCCAATAATGCTTGGGATTGCGCCGACCTTTGAGCCCATTCCCCACCCTTGATCCCGCGTATAATTGCTAATCGAAGTTTGCGCCATTCCACCAACTCCCGCGATGGCAGCAAATGAAGTCAGCAAAGGTAGAGCTTCAGGGTCGAGCTTGGGCAAACCTTCGCCGTTCAGTAATGAGGTAAAGATATTTTTGACCCCAGTTCCACCAGCACCGTCCGGCGAAGGCACGTTGCCAAATTTGAAAAAGCCCGTGAACAATTCAACCCACGTTTGTGCCGACGTAAAAAACAGGCCGAGGAAAACCAGAAACCCCAGCACAAAAATAATCTTCACCGTCACCACAGCTTTCAGCGAATTATAAATTTTCCCTCCAAACAGCAAAGGGATTAGTGAAACGACCAACATTACATAAGTCAGCCATTTCAGCATCGAAGCGTCAGAAGCATCCGTCGGGTTTGGAATTCGACCCAACCAAACTGCTGCAACAGTGGTAGCGACATTTTGAATTTGGTAAGGCAACAACGCGCCGATATCCAGCAGCAGGTAAAACCACAGCCAAAAGCCAGGCCCCGGCAAAGTGCGGAATTTGCCGTTCATAATCGGCTCTCCGCAATAGAGGGTGTAGCGGCTGATTTCGATGTTGTAAAACACCTGCGCAACAATGCTTATGGTCGTCACCCAAAGCAGCGCGCCACCGAATCGAGCCGTCACCGCCGGTCCGAGAAGCCATTCACCGGCGCCAATCGAAGCTCCAGACATTAGCAATCCTGGCCCAAGTAAAGCAGCCCAGTTTTTCAGCGTAAACCGCGGAGCGTCATCGAGTTCGCCGGAGTTCCAGCGTGGCATTTCCTTCGAGCCGGGCCACGGCGCAGTAGAGTTTGTATTTTCCATTTTGTCTTTTCTTCGAATTGAATTTTTGCTGGCTGGCGGCGATGAAACAACCGCCATATGATCGGCGGCCATTGTAAGGATTTCTCCGGCAAAGTCACGGCGAGGGGAGATTTTCTTCTCAGGACGGCTTGTCTTCGGTAGTGGCTGTAATGGCTGAATTCCCTAGCCGTCAAAACTACGACCGCAGCAGTTTTCAACGTGGATTGCCGCTGCGGTCGCCTATTGCTAATCACCCTCGCAAATTCAGGCCTTTATTTCATTAACCATCGTGTCTTCAATTTTAGGCAATTCTTTCACCATCTTCGCGTACGCGAGCGAAAGAGAATCTTCTTCAATGTTGGACACTCGCCAGTTTCCATTCACCATTGTGAAGGTCCAAACTGTTTCGACATCCTTGAAAGCATTACTGCCTTCAATAATGGCTCCAGTGTCTCGATCTGCCAAATAATCTTTCATATTGGCGCAAATTGAGAGCACCAGCATTGACCCTTCATGAGGAAGTTCGTCATTTCGATGTATCAGTAGAAGTGGCTTTATTCTCCTAACCGATCCGACCTGACAGTGATTGACCAGCCCTTCCCGTTCCCACCGATCAAGAAAAGCAATCTGCTGATTTTGCCAATACCAGTCAGTCATGTATTCGGCTGCTTCGGACACATCTTGTTTTCCCCAGGCTGCATGGACGCGGTAGAAACAATCCTGGACGCGCTCCTTGATAGCCAGCCATTCAAAGCGCCGATCGTTGGTGCGCTTGGCAATGTACCGCAAATCATTTCTGGCTCGCCGTTCGGCCATTTTCTCCTTGAAGAAAGCATACAGAATCAACGGAAGGAAGAAGATGACCAGAAATGCTAAAAGGACTTTCCCCCAGAAAGTCTCAAATACTGCTCTGGCTATTTTTCCCCC
>CAYLJQ010000489.1:0-5604 GCA_964383955.1 uncultured Heliomicrobium sp.
TAACTCAAGCTTCACGCTTGTATGAATGCCAAGCATTGTCTGTTCTCTATACCCGTAAATATACCCGATTTTACCCAATTCGGCGGAGTGAGAAATGGGCGCATGGAGTGGAGATAATCTGCGAACTCCGGTCGAAACCGCCATAACTCGCAAGCTGAACCTCTTCAGGAGCCGTACGAAAATGCCACGACTGCACGATGGAGCGGCAAAGCTGAGATTACCCGCATAGATCAAGTTGCGTTCAGTCCGGTGATGCTGCCGGTGCTGCTGCCAAAGGAATCTGTTTCGACGCCCAAACGCTGCAGCATCGTAACAAACAGATTGCACAGCGGCGTGTTGTGATTGCGGCTGAACGCGATGTGCTGGCCGTGTTTGAAACCGCCTCCGGCCAGGATGATCGGCAGATTGGTGTTGTCGTGGATGTTGGCTTCGCCCATGTTGCTGCCGTACAAAACCATCGTCCGATCCAGCAATCGCTGGCCGTCTTCGGATTTGCCGGCCAGACTGGTCATCAGTTTGTTCAGCACGGTCATTTGCTGGCGGTCGGCGGCTTCCAATTGGCTCAGCTTTTTCTCGTGTTGGCCGTGATGACTCAGGCCGTGGTAACTCTCGGTCGTGTCTTGCTTGCCTTCAAGCTTGAAAATCGGCGTCCAAAACGCATCCAGCATTAGCGTAACGATGCGCGTGGAATCCGATTCAAACGCGAGCTGCGCCATATCCAGCATCAATTCGAACTTTTCAAAAAAGTATTTGCCTTCCTGAATGGCAGCGGGCGCTGGGTGCGTGGTTTTGGGCAGCGGACGCGTTTCCCATTCACGCGCAATTACCAATCGCTGTTCGACTTCACGCACCGAAGTGAAGTATTGATCCAGCCGCGCTTTATCCGCTTTGCCCAGATTGCGGTTGAAACGATTGGCTTCGTCTTGCAGCGTGTCGAGAATGCTGCCGCGTTCATCCAGCCGGCGCAGTTGCTGTGCAATGGCGGCGTCATCTCCCTGCACAAACATCTTTTGATACAAGGCCGTCGCGCTGTCTTCGGCGGGCAACAACACGCCGTCGCGCGTCCATGAAAGGCTGCGATTGGCTTTTTCGATGTTGACGCCCAGATTGAACGTGGGAAAGCGCGTCATCTGTCCAAGCTTTTCCGCCGCAAATTGATCCAGCGAAATCGTGTTGCGGAATCCCGCCTTGAACGCGCCGCGCGCCGAAGTCAGAAAACAATTGTCCGTGCTGTGGCCGCTGTTCACATTGGGATGCGACAGGCCGCTGAAGACGGTGAAGTCTTCGCGATGCGAAGCAAGGATCGAAAGCAGCGGCGAGGCTTCGTAATCGCGCCCGGTTCCTTTCGGAAAGAAATCCTTCGACAACACGCCGATGTTATTGACGATGACCAGCATCCTGCGTGGCGCTTTTGTATTCTGCGTGCGCGCAAAAGCGGGCGTCATGCATTCCAGCGCAGGCAGCGCGAGCGTTACGCCCATACCACGCAAAAACGTGCGGCGTGCGATGTGTGAAGAAGAAGTTCGAATGTTCATACGTGGCCTCCTTTTTGCCCCAGAAAGATTTTGCTTTGCACCAGCGCGCGCAGCAGATCGCCAACGCGGTAATCGTTTTTGGCGCAAGCATCAAGAATGGATTCGATTTCGCGGCGATCCGCAAACCGCACTGGTGTGCCGGTGGCGTACACAGTGAACTGGTTCAGCAGGTTGCGCGCAAGCTGGCGCGAGTTGGCTTTGAAAATCGCCTTAAGCGCGTGAACGTCTTTGAATTCGCGCCCATCGGCAAGCTGTCCGCTGGAATCCACCGCCCCGGCAATCGTGTAACTGAAATCATGCCCGGAACGATCAATGCCGCTGATGCGTTCGCCTGTTTCCAATCCGCGATAGCGCGTGCGCCAGCGTCCCATCACGTCGAAGTTTTCCAGCGCCAAACCGACGGGATCGAATTTGGCATGACACGCCGCGCAAGAAGCCGATTTCGTATGCAGCGCCAGCAAATCGCGCATGGATTTTGCGCCGCGAATGTCCGGTTCGACAGCGGGAACGCCGGGCGGCGGCGGCGAAGGCGGTTGCCCAAGCAAACGATCCATCACCCAGGCTCCGCGCAACACGGGCGAAGTCGCAACTCCGTTGGACGTAATTTTCAAAATCGCCGCCTGCGTCAGCAACCCGCCGTAAGGACTGTCTTTGGGCAAAGAGACTTTGCGCATGTTGGAACCGGCCATCGCTGGCAAGCCGTAATGCTGCGCCAGCCGGTCGTTGGCAAAGGTGAACTCGGCATCTATCAGCGTTGAGACGGGCAGGTTGTCTTTGACTATTGCCGCAAAAAACGCGCGCGTTTCCATCCCCATGGATTCGACCAGATAATCATCCAGCCGATATTCTGGATAGAGCCGGATGTCAGGATCGTCGCGGCGCAGTTCGCGCAAGCTCAACCAATAATCCGTGAAGTGCGTGACGAAACGATCAAAGCCTTTGTCGGCGATCAAGCGATCCGTTTCGCGGCGCAACACTTCAGCATTCCGCAGCTTTCCCTGCAGCGCCAAGTGCAGTAACTCAGCATCGGGTCGCGTGTCCGTCAAAAAGTGTGACAACCGATTGGCGACGGCATATTGGTCAGCGGCGCGCACCGGTTCACGCAAATACAAAAACAGATCGGAACACAAAAATGCTTTGTATCCGCTGAGCAAGGCATCGGCCAGCGATGCGCCGCCATTCAAGCGGGACAAGGTCAACGCTTCAAACTTGGCGACGGCGTCTTCCGGCACATATTCGCGCGCGGCCAGTTTGATGAAGCGGCGCAGCAAACGTTTGGCGTCTTGTGCGGGATTGGCGGATTTCACTTCGACGCCCAGATCATCAAACAGCACGCGATGCGAAGCAGGCGGCCAGCTTTCGGGCGAAAGCGGCCCTTCGACTTCCATCCATTGAAAGGCAATGCCGGGTTGGCCGCCTGCGGGAAACGGTGGGAAGCGGTACGCGGCGGTGATACCTCCTGCGTCAGGTTGCGGCACGGGCAAGCCGAGCAAGCCGTATTCGATGGTTTGTCCCGCGCCAAGCTGGACGATGGTTTCATATACGTGCGCGTCCGATTGGCCGCTGGGCTGAATGTCTATGATGCCGCCGACGGATTTCACGTCTTCGGCAATGTCGTGGTTGGTGGGACGGCGTGAACGAAAGTTGAACGGCACGGGTTGTGTCGCGGGCGTCAGCTTGAAGCCCGGTTGCTGCAACACGGCGCGCGCGGCAAAACGCACGCGATACGCGCCCGCAAGTGGCGTCACCAATTTTTTCGGATAGATTGCATAAGGCCAACCTGGCGAACGGAACATCGCCATTTCGACAGTCGGATCGGCTTCTTCGCCTTTTTCGTTGGAATCAATGCCGACGGAATTGCGGGCGAAAAACATGGATTGCTTTTCGCCGACAATCGAACGCACGAACGACAATTGTTTCCCGACAGCGCGATATTTCATTGGCACGGGAGGTTGCGCCGTTTTCACCATTGCCTGTTGCAACGCGACTTCGGCGGCGTCCAGATACGCCATCAACTGCACGCGCGACATATCCAGCGTCTCTGACACCTTGTTGAAGTGATGCGCTTCGCGGTCGGCGGGCAACTGATCGCGTATGTCCAGATGCGGCAATTGCAACAGGTCGCGCAAATTCTGTTCGTATTCATCACGGTTCAACCGCCGCAGCGGCCCGCGACCCGAAGCAATGATTTCGGCCAAATCTGCCGCATAAATTTTGGCGCTGAGCAGTTTCAAAAACTCCGCACGCTGCGCCGCCGGGAAAGCGACAGATTTCGGCGGCATCTCGCCTTTTTCCACGCGGTCGTAAATGCGAATCCACTGCTCGCGGATGGAATGATCCGCCAGATCAAACGACAATGCCGTTAGATCAAGTCCGCCGCTGTGCGTGTTTTTGTCGTGACATTTGCGGCAGTTCTGTTCGATCAGCGAGTCGAGCCGCGCTGGGGTGGACGCAACAGCGGATTGGTTCGCGCCTGCGCGATTGTCCACGGCATAAAGCGCCAACAGGAACGCGAGAATCGCAAGCGCGCCTTTCAGGCGGCGTGTCATCCCCGATGCTGCAACGTGTTTTTTCATGACTTGTCTTCCTTGCTAAATCGAGCCAAACAGGATTCGTAGGGCGACGGAGGAACCACTGATAAGCACAGATCAACACAGATGAACATAGATCAAATTTTTGCTGGGCCTCTGTGTTTATCTGAGTGAATCTGTGTTCATCTGTGGTTGATCGTTTGTCTCAAAGCCATTTACTCCAATTAAAACTGAACCTCGTTTGCAATGCCTGGCATTTTTTGACAACAGGCATGCTATTGCAATGGAGAAAACTTCTCCGGTGGTCTTCGGTGTTTGGTTGCCTGTTCGTACGCGTAAGCATACTTGATCAAGTCCGGTTCGCTGAATAGGCGGCCCAGAAAAGTCATCCCTGCCGGTAACGAACCATACGTGAATCCCATCGGCACCGTGATCGCGGGGAAGCCAGTTTGCGGAGAAAGAATCTGGCTGTTGTCGCCAGCAGGGCTTTGCATGTCGCCGACTTTGCGCGGAGCATTGCTCCAGGTGGGATAGATGATGGCGTCGAGCTTTTCTTTTTCCATTGCCTGCAAGATGGCTTCGCGAAACGCGATGCTGCGCGGATCGTGATACACGTCCTGGCAAGGCGAAACAGCCGGTGCAGGCGTTTGCACGAAATTTTTCAACCGCGCTTCGTTCACAGGCAAATACAGCCCGGATTCCACAATGCTGGCCAGCGTTTTGTATTTGGCTTTTTCCCCAAGCGACGCCAGATAGTTGTTCAAATCATAATGAAACGAATTGCAGGTCAGGTTTCGCGACAATTCCTGGTAATTCGGAATGTCGAATGGGTCTACGATGATTGCGCCTTGTGCTTTCAAATCCGCAATGGCTTTGGCCATCACGTCCTTGATTTGTGGATCGGTGGTTGGCGCGTCAAGGTAACGCCGGAACACGCCAAGCCGCGCACCTTTCAAGCCGTTCTTCTTCAGAAACTGAGTATAGTTTTTTGGCACTTTGCCTTCGGAAACTTTCGTCACCGGATCGGCTGGATCGTAGCCCGCGATCACTTCCAGAATTCGCACGGCGTCTTCGACGGTGCGGGCAAGCGGACCTCCAACGTCTTGCCGCAAGAACAGCGGAATGATTCCGTCACGGCTGGTCAGCCCCATTGTCGAGCGAATACCGACCAGACCATTATGCGAAGCCGGGCCGCGAATCGAATTGCCGGTATCGGAACCAAGCCCCACTGTGCCAAAACTGGCCGCGACTGCCGCCCCCGTGCCTCCGCTGGAACCTGCCGGAACGCGATCCAGATCGTATGGATTTCGCGTAATGCCCGCCGTCGAGCTTTCGGTCACCACCGGTCGAAACGCCCATTCATCCATATTCGATTTTGCCAGCACAATGGCGCCCGCTTCACGAATCCTGCGTACCTGGAAAGCGTCGTCCGGCGGAAGGGAGCCTTTCAGTGCCGCCGAACCGCCCGTGGTTTGCAGGTCTTTGGTGTCGAAGTTGTCTTTGACGATGACCGGAATGCCGTGCAGCGGACGCAGCTT
>CAYLJQ010000490.1:0-5590 GCA_964383955.1 uncultured Heliomicrobium sp.
AAAAGCAAAACGGCCATCCGAAGATGACCGTTTTGCTTTTGACTATAAAAGTCGGGGCGAAAGGATTTGAACCTTCGACCTCTCGGTCCCGAACCGAGCGCTCTACCAGGCTGAGCCACGCCCCGAAAAACTATTGTGTAAGGAACAATGCCGTCTAAAACGAAGGCGGATACTACTGACCGATGCCAGCGTTGTCAACCAGCCTTTCAAAACCGATTCAGGCTCAAGAGTTTCGCCGAGCCTGAACCGGTCTTCTTTCTCTTATTTCGGCTGCGTGATCGCTCCTTCGGAAGCGGAGGAAACCAGTGCAGAGTATTTGGCAAAGACGCCAGTTTTGTAGCGTGGAGCAGGCTCTGTCCATTCAGCTAACCGTTGCTTGATTTCTTCATCGGTCAAATCAACGTTCAGCAGCCGCTTTTCCAGATCGAAGGTAATGATGTCGCCTTCGCGCAAAGCGGCGATTGGACCACAGACAGCGGCTTCCGGCGCGACGTGGCCTACGCACAACCCGCGCGTCGCTCCGCTGAATCGTCCGTCGGTCATCAGGGCCACAACTTCGCCAAGACCCGCACCCGCGATTGCTGACGTCACGCCCAGCATTTCGCGCATACCTGGCCCGCCCTTCGGTCCTTCGTAACGAATCACAACCACATCACCGGATTTGATATTGCCGCTGGTAACTGCGCTCATTGCATCTTCTTCGCGTTCAAAAACGCGAGCCGGGCCGCGGTGCATTTTGCGCTCAAAGCCGGAAAGCTTCACCACGGAACCTTCGGGAGCCAGATTTCCTTTCAGAATAACCAAGCCACCATTCGGTTTGATTGCTTGATCGGTCGGAAAAACAACATCCTGTCCCGGCGTTTCGTCGGCAAGTTCGGCTTCCTGGCCGACGGTCAATCCGCTGACGGTCATCTGGTCGCCGTCAATGTAACCGCCTTCAACCAATCGCCGCGCAACCAAACCGATGCCGCCTGCTTTACCAAGCTCATATGCGGTGTATTTGCCGCCGGGTTTCAGGTCGGCAATCATTGGGGTCCGAGCGCTGATTTCGTCGAAATCATCAATGTTCAGTTCAATTCCCGCTTCGCGCGCCATTGCCAGCAGATGCAGTACGGCGTTGGTGGAACCGCCTGTGGCTGCAACACCAGTAATGGCATTTTCAAACGCTTTGCGCGTCAAAATATCGCTTGGACGCACACCGCGCCGGAGCAAATCAACAATGTATCGGCCCGTTTCAACCGCGGTCTTTTCCTTCAGCGGGTCTACAGCCGAAACGCTGCCGGTTCCCATTACCGCCAGACCGATGAATTCCATGACCATCGCCATGGTGTTTGCCGTGTACTGACCGCCACAAGCGCCGGCTCCCGGGCAGGCGACGTTTTCGATTTCCAGCAATTGCGCGTCATTGATTTTTCCAGCCGCATGCTGGCCAACGGCTTCAAACACGTCCTGAACCGTCATCGCTTTTCCATGCAGATACCCGGGCGCAATCGAACCTCCGTATAAAATCAGGCTTGGAATGTCCAATCGGATCAATCCCATTGCCGCGCCAGGAATGGTTTTGTCGCAACCGACAATCGCAACCACGGCATCAAACAGATAGCCACGCGCCACCAATTCAATTGAATCAGCGATCAAATCGCGGCTGACCAGCGAAGCCTTCATGCCTTCGGTTCCCATCGTCACGCCGTCGCTGATGGAAACGGTGTTGAATTCCATCGGCGTGGCTCCGGCGGCGCGAATGCCTTCTTTGACCTTCGCGGCCATATCGCGGTGATTGAAGTTGCATGGCATCGTTTCAATCCACATATGGGCGACGCCGATGATGGGTTTGGCCAGGTCTTCGTCGTTGAAGCCGATGGCTTTGAGCATGGAACGAGCCGGAGCGCGGTCGCGCCCGTTGGTGATGAGATGACTTAGATGTTTCGGATCAAATGACATAAAGAATCTCAGCTACAAAGCTTGCAGCCGGTTTGTACTCCATTCTTTGATTGATTTTTTGCTTGGAGAAAGCGTTGCGAGGTAAGGAGCATTGTGGCCGAGTTATGCACGACACGCAAGATAAGAAGCCGAGTGGACACAACAAAACAGTCAATTTGAGGGAAGGGATTGAGCAGCCAGCGGCGTTTCAATTCTGTACCATTGTAATGACAGATTGTGGGATGCATTGGGATGCACCTGTCATCACGGGGGTCGGAACGAGAGCGCCGCTGACTGCGCATTGGATGCGCTAAAATCGGCACAAGCTGCGTCGAATCGCCCCCGACACTTTCGCAGCCTGCGTCGTCTTTCCCTAACGCATTCCAAACTGAAAAATTCAATCTTATTCCAGCCTCAAGGGGCCGGTGGCTTTGACAAATGTTGTGCGTGCGCGATGCGCAAACCTGGCAGCTTCGTCGTGGCGCGATTGCCGGCCATAAAGCTGCGCAAGTTGATCCTGAAGCTGCGCGACTTCCAAATTTTCAATGCCAAAAAGCTTTTCCTTAATCGTTATTGCTCGCAGCAAACAGCGTTCCGCCTCGGCAATTCGCTCTTGAGCCAAAAAAATTGCGGCAAGTTTTATCAAGGTATTTGCGACTTCATAATGATCGTCATCGCAAGCTGATTCGATAATTCCGATTGCGCCACGGTACAGCCGCTCGGCTTCATTGAATTTTTTCTGATCGGCCATTAAATCTGCCAGCCAGAGCATTTCAGCAGCCACAGCCGGATGCGTCATTCCCTGAAAGCGCATGCGAATTTCCAACGCGTGACTAGCCAATTGTTCGGCTTCTGCGACGTTTTCCCGTTTGCGCTCCAGACTGCTCAGATCGTGGTACAAATTTCCCGTTCTCAGGCGATCTGCGCCGGACACTTGCTGATAAATTCTTAGGGCGCGCCAGTAGTATTTTGCGGCTTTATCGAATCGCCCTTGTTCCTGGTAAAGCATCGCCAGATGGTGCTGGATTTCAGCGACCTCTTCGCTTTGCGTTTGAAACAATGCTTGCGCCGAAATCAATGCGCGTTGCAGTAAGTTTTCGGCTTCGCGATAGCGTCGTTGCGCCTGATATAAACTGCCCAGCCGTCGCAGCACAATCGGGCGCATGGTTTCCATTTCCGGATCAATTCCCGTGCGCTGGACCAGGCGGTTCAGCCGCTGAAACAGGCGCTCTGTTTTGGCGAAATCGCCTTGCTCTTCGTAGGCAGTCGCCAGTTGATTCAGAAAATGCGCCAGCTTGGTTAAGTCAACGCCTTCCGCACTTTCCAGCAATTCCAGGGAATTCATCCACAGCAATTTCGTTCGTTGTTTTTCCAGACTGGTTCGCGTATCCGGAGAAAGTTTTCCCGTTGGCGTTAGCGCTATGCACGGCATTGTCAGTGTTGTCGTTGTTGATATCATCTGTGGTCTCCCTCTCCTGCTTGTTATGCCGTTGCTTGACGCTAAAAAACCCTTCCCTGTCTCCTTCCCTTCATACAGGCGAGAAAAATCTGCAAAACCCCTCATAGCCTGAATTTTTATCTTGCCCTTCAAAGATTCGACATTACTGAGAGCGCAAGGGAGCGGGAAGATTCCTGATGAATCCTCGCCTCAGGATTCAAGCGGAACTTCTTACCCGCCTCCTTGTTGCTCGTCAGTTCCCGCAGCTCCGGAACGCGCGCGGTGCGATCCCAAAGCGCGAAAATTGAATGATCGCGTTGCGGCCGCTCTCCTTCAGCCGGAAATTATTGCTTTGATTTCAATGACTTCGCTTGATCATTCAACGACGCGGAGTTTAGGCGAAACGCCGCTCAGGCTCATGAGGCTTTGGTGATGAATTGGTGATGAATTGGTGACGGCCTTTAACTACGATTCAAAGGCTCAGGTCAAAGGCCCAGACTTTTGGCAAAATTGTCCTTCACAATTTTGTGGCATTCGCAGGAAAGCGACTCAAGAAGCATTCGATCAAGAATTTTCATCTGGCCCTGTCTGTAGCTGATAGCTCCCGCCTGTTGAAGCTTAAACGCAGTCGTTGTGACAAGTGTGCGAGAGGTTCCCAACATCATCGCAAGAATTTCGTGGGTCAGATTCACCAAATCCTTTCCGGTGTGATATTGGCAATCCAGAAGCCAGCGGCTCAGCCGGGCTTCAATTCGATGGAAGCGATGACAAACCGCCGATTGCGTGATCTGCGTCAACAGCGTGTTGCTATAACGCAATAAAACGTCTTGTAACTGTTGGCCTTGATCAAACTCCGCGCGCAAAACACTTGCCCTGATTTTCCAAGAGTCACCCGGAATTTGAACGATTGCGCGGTAAGGCATTTCATTCGTCCGGAAAATTGCCGGAAGCCCCATCGCGCCTTTTCTGGCGACTACGCCGACTTCCAGCGTTTGCGCATCTTCCGTCATGGCCACCAAAGAGATCAGGCAGTCTTTTGGAAAATAAATAAAATTTGCCCGATCGCCTTCATTGTAGAGAATCTGGCATCGCGCAAGCGCCACAGGTTCGAAATGTCTGACCAGCCGTTCGCGTTCCTGTTTGGAAAGCTTATTAATCAGTTCGTTCCCAAAATTGTTTGCTGCACTCATAGATCTAGCCATGCCCCACTCCTGTATCGGGGGATGACTTGCCATTACTTCGGCCTGACTTTTTCATAGTTGGCAACAGCTATACCAAATCAGTTGCCTGTGCTGACAAATGCCTGAATAACAGCAAGTTGATTGCGAATAAAATCATGTCCTTCGACTTCCGTTCGTGCCGATATTTACCGATTCGGATGAAAATGTATGAGGAAGTGTATACGGAGAATACAGGCAATGTTTGTTCTGTACTGAACATCTTTTTCCTAGACTTTTCGCAGATGGCCTAGTTAAGATTCCAGTGATGTTCGGCACTGGACATTAATTCCCCAATAAACCCACATTAGTTTGCAATTGAACGGAACACTGTCTTTCGCGCTCACAGGCTTATTCCGCGAGCCGCAAAGAGACCGTTTCTGTTGAGGTTATTGATGGCGCTGTCAAATTCCCAGATGTTTTGCGTCAACAATCGCGAAAACGAAGGCCGAGCTTTGAAACACAACCTCGTATGAGTTCCCCAAAAAAGCGCCTTCTGTGCGTAGAAGACCACGAAAGCATGTGCCAGCTTATTTCTGTGATCCTAAAGGATTACGAGGTGATTTCGGCACGAGGCAAAGCGGACGCAAAGCGACTTCTTGCCAGCGAACCATTCGATCTTGTTCTTCTGGATTATTACTTGCCGGATGGCACGGGATTCGAGTTGTGCGCGTCCATTCGCACTTCCGATCAAAAAACACCGATTCTATTTGTCACAGGTGAATTGGCAATCACCGAAGCAGAAGTGTTGAATTTGGGCGCGCAGGGTCTGGTCAGAAAGGGCGCAAGCCTGGTTGAGAAGCTAAAAGACACCGTGCCGAAAATTTTGACTTAAGACAACAGACAATGATTCGCCAGGAAAACGCGACAGATTGTATTTCAGCCATAAAAATTTAGAGAGCAATCTAAATTCTCGCCTAATCGTTAAAAGCGCATATTTGTGCGCTGCCTAAATTCTTCAAGTTAGGCTAGCATTCCTTCGCATTCAACCCTTACCTTTCTACTTCGGGAAATT
>CAYLJQ010000491.1:0-5588 GCA_964383955.1 uncultured Heliomicrobium sp.
CATATTGCTGGCCTCCTAATTTGTAGTGTGATCAAAGGATTCTCTGCGACTAAGACAAGCCGCAGAGAGTTGAATTTGTGGATAAAGACGTTTCAGCAAACGCTGCCGGAGAACCATTTGTTCCAGCACTCAAGCGGCACGAGCCAGGTCGTCTTGTTCCCAGGAACGTTCCGTCCACAAATACTTCATCGCCGGTTGGCCCATAGAAGCAAAATTCCCATCAACGCTGCGAAGCATGGAAACCTTCGATCCCATTTCGCGAACGTAATCGCTCAGCCGCCCGCGATGATGAACTGTGTGATCGTGCAAGAAGGTCAGGAAAACAACCGCTGGATGGCGGAACACCCCGTAAAAAGACAAATAACTGGTCAGCTTTTTCACCGTTATTTTTCGAATCGCTTCTATGCCTTCGACAAATCGGTCGTCGTAATAGGCAATCATTTCGCTTAAATCCATTTGAGGGTCCGGCAAGTCACAGGCACTTCTGCTAAATGAGCCCGACACAATGCCATTGATCAGAATCAATTCGGTATTGATGATGTGAGTCGCCATTTCACGTGCAGACCGGGAAATTTTGGCTGGGCGATAATCGCTTTGCGCTTCGGGAATCGAAGACAAAACGCGTAATGTCACCAAATGCGCCTCCTCAATTCTCTGCAACAAAAAATCTCGCAAAAATAGTGCTTGCTCGGTAGTCATAATTTTCCTCCACAGTTTTCGTCAGGGTTAACAGTTCAAACCTCAGCTAGCGATAGGCTCGTATCAGTTCGACGATTTGCTCAATTACACTTGATGGCACTTCAACAATGGAAAGGTCGGCGGTGCCAAGCGCCGTCTTCACCATGACATCCGCATGTTTTTCGATTCGCCGGGCACACTCAGAAGCTTCACTGCCTGGTGACAAGTCTCTGATCTTTCTGGCGTTGGCGATGATTTCGAACACTGCAAAAGGGTCGGCCCCTGCCGTGTCCGCCAAGCTATTGCCCGATCTTCGCGATAATCTTTTCGTACTCATATTCCTTCATTACCTGCCAAGCTTCTTTGCTCAGATGACCTGCGTAACGCTCTTTCTTGATTTTTTGCCCCAACAAGCCGTCCTTTTCAGACCAGCTTTTAACCAGATTCCATCCTCCATCGCTGACATGCCAATCGTGACCCACTGGAGTCGGTGGCATATCCAGCTCTTTTGCTTTCTTTAAGCTCCGTTTTTTCAACCCCTTCAAGGCTGTATCCGACGATGCTTTTTTAAGATTCGGGCGTTCTGCTTTTTTTCGTGGCTCAGATGTGAATGGCCAATCTCGCTTTTCCGGCAAAGTCGGCAACTCCAAAAACTCCCCCCGCTGGAAGAAATTCTCTTCGTCTTCCTGCTGAAGCGGTTGGTCCACAAATTGACCCTGTTTATTCAACTTGGATTTCTGAAAATGGGGAACTGAAGAACGACCTGGAACCAGGTTTGACTGCGCTATTTCCAATTGCGCCACAGGCTCCGCGCCAGTCTGTGGCGTTAGCCTTTTCCCTTTGTTGACTTGTAACGATAAGGCGCTTGCAAGGATTGCTGTTGTAGGCGCGTGGCATTTCCACGAGTCAACTGGCGGCCTTCGCCAATGATTCGTTCTGCCAATTCCCTGGCTTCAATCTCGGCGCGTTCAACCATGGCTTGTTGAATATGCTCGCTGTCCAGGCCATCGCTTTTCGCATGCAGAATTGTTTCCTGCTGCTTGCCTAGATAACGCATTTCAAGTCGAATCAAACGGGTGACAGGATCAGAAAGCGTGATCAATAAAACGAAAATCAAGACTGCAATAAATACGCTCACCGCCCCCCAGCTCAGCCACGCTTCCTGGAAAGGTGAAAGCTGCAAATGTTTGACCATCATAAAATGCGTGATGATGTTCGTTAGCATCACACAAACCAAAAAGCCCATTCCCAACAGAGAAATGATTCTTTCGCTAAATGAAGAAAACGCACGCGTGAACCCATAAACCAGCCAAATAAACGCGCCTTCGACAACGATGACAGCAAACAGAGACAAGGATTGCTGAACAAACCAGGGCGTGTCGCCGAAACCTTCGCGGTAAATCATAAAGGACGAAACGCAGCTCAATAATGTGATGCACACCAGAATCAGTCCCCCGGCCACAATCACATTTCTGCGCGCTCGGTTGTGCTTAAATGCGTCTTGAACGCTGTTCATTTCTGCCTCCTTTTTTGCTATTCACTTCCGAAAAGCCAGATCAAGACACACTTCTCCCAGCCGGTCACAGAGCCAGTGCAGACCTTGGTTGATCCTGACGGAAAGCTACAAATTGATGTGTGATTCGAGTTAAAAATTCGCTTTACGTTCCGCTCATCTCACCACTGACAAAGCAATCCCGACGCCGATGCTGTTGCAGCACGCAATCGGGCGGCTTTTTATAGGGCGCTGGCTCATCCGGCTTGACGCGGGCAGTCAAACCGGATGAACGCCCCAGGCTGAGTTTATTCGGTTCAAGTGGTGCAGGCGGGTAAGCGATGCTCAGCACAGAACGCCTGAGCAATTTCTTCCAGAGAGCAATCACAAATTGATTACTTGTGACCGCTACACTACTGATTTCCTGTTTTTACAAATAAAGAACCTGCATTCTGTCTCATAGATAAAACAGAATGTTTCTAAAAAAAGACCGTGCAGATATTTTTAGATATTGAACGGTCGAAAATATTGCTTATCTATATTTGCGGATCAGACCGCAAACCAGACCCTGAATTTTGACTCGATCAGGCGGACTAATCAGGATTGGTTCAAAGGCATCGTTTGCCGGTTGTAAACGAATCTGGGTCCGCTCATCGTAAAATTTTTTGACGGTTGCTTCGCTGTCATCAATCAAAGCAACAACTGATTTTCCATTGAAAGGTTTATTTTGAGGAGACTCAGCGACAATGTAATCACCATCAGAGATTTGCTCGTCCTTCATGGACTCTCCTCTGACCTTCAAAGCAAACCTGCCAGGAGCATACATATCCGGTGGAACCAACAAAACTTCGGACTGGGTTACTGCCTGAATTGGAAAACCTGCCGCAATGACCCCAAGCAATGGAATTCCGAATTTTTCCAATCCATCAGAATTGGCTACAACAAAAGAAAGCTGCTCACTTTCCTTTTGCGTTATTTCAATGCCTCGATGAACGTTTTTATGACGTCGGATAAATCCTTCGTCTTCAAGCTCTGTAAGCTTTTGATGAACACTGGCCGGCGAATTCAAGGCAAAATAAGCTTGAATTTCCGCTATTGTTGGCGCAAAACCATGCTCCCGGTGAAAACTGACAAGATGGTTGAAAAATTCCTGTTGACGTGGAGTCAACGCCATATTTACTCCAATATTTACTGTTTAGCAGAGTTGCTGTTTCTTCCTTGCGACAACCGAAACTTTACCGAAAACAGCCGAAAGTGTCAATCATAAAACTGGCCTTGCCTGAAAATTTTTGCAAAAAACAGAAAGACTTTTGACTCACCATAAAAGTCACTCTGCCTTTCAACCAGAAGCCTTTTTTCGATGAGCTAAACTTCGAAACTCCCCTTCAACTTATCTCAGCTTGCAGAGGAAATTGTTACTGCCATATCATTATCGCGTCTTATGACGTATCCTTTCGCGTCAGCGTTCGTGGGAATTCAAACAATACCAAGCTTTTAGGTTGATCGTTTTTATGTTTTGCCAAAAATGCAGCCTGCATTATCCCGATCATTTAAGCTTCTGCCGTCGCTGCGGCCAATCGCTGGTGCATTCAAATGCGGAAACATCGGTAGAGTCACACTGTTGCACGCGATGTGGAGCACGCGTTGTTCGCGGAGAAAATTTTTGCCAACATTGCGGAAACAGGGTCAGTGTCGCATTGCAGGAAACAGTGATCGGGGCTTGCTATCATTGCGGCACATCTTGGCGTAGCGGTTGGATTTATTGCAAAAATTGCGGCCTGGATCGTAAACGAGCGCTCTTACTATCAACATCAACTCCTTCCCCTGGTGGACCAACTTCAGGAGCACAACAGCAGGCTGAAGACGTTCCCGAAATTACCAAGACCAATTGCAAATCCTGTGGCACAGAGGCCAAACCATATTCACGATTTTGCGAAGCCTGCGGTCACAATCTGGTTGGCGCCAAGTCAGGTACAGTGGAAACCGTGGCTTCCACGATGTCGCGACCAAATCAGTCAGAATCGATGCCGTCTCCCCGCAAGAAATCTGAAAACGTTTATCAGTCTTCCCCAACAATTTTTGAACCTCGCTCGCTTTCCGAATCTGATAAAAAACTTTCTGCTCAAGAACCTAAAATGTCTGATGCTTTAAATCATCGCGCAGACAATCTTTCCTCACCGGAATTGCCGGATTCCGGAAATTTGGTTCTTGAACCGAACTTGACTGCTGCGACAACACTCGACTCTTCTGGAGAACTTGGAACTGCCGCTCACTCAATGCCTATATCTGAGGAGAATGGTTCACAGGCAAAAACTGTAGTTACGCCTTTACCGCCATTTGGAGGCGAATTTCGCACCAAACAATCAGGCGTTCTCGCCGAACCCCAACCCCCTGGCAAACGTGCATTCATACAAACTTCTATCTTTATTGCGCTGGCTTTTTTACTGATTTTGTTTGTCTATTGGTGGTTTACTCGGGATTTCAAGATTGGAGTTGATGGCAATTCTTCATCGCAATCTTCGGTTGCCCAACCCGGAGCATCGTCTACTTCAAATACCAGTAGGCCTGCAGGTGCCACAGGCAATAACGGATTGGAAAGCATGGTGCTCATTCCTGGCGGAAAACTGGATATGGGACGCAATAATGGCGATGAGTATGAGACGCCGGTTCATGCCGTCACGGTCAATCCTTTTTATATGGACCGCACGGAAGTGACAAATGAAGAGTATCAATTGTTTGTCACGGCAACGGGACACAGGCCACCTTCTCATTGGCGAAACGGCAAGTTCCCCTTGAGTGAAGCGAAAGTTCCTGTCGTGAATGTTTCCTGGGAAGATGCCAACGCGTATGCTCAATGGGTTGGTAAACGCTTGCCCACAGAAGAGGAATGGGAATTTGCCGCCCGTGGACCGGATGGCAGAATTTATCCTTGGGGAAATTCCTGGAACGCAGCCAACGCCAATGCGAGTAAGGAAACGGGCGGAAGCATCAGTAAGGTTGGGAGCTTTCCCAATGGAGCCAGCCAATTTGGAGTAATGGATTTGTGCGGCAACGTTTGGGAATGGACTTCCAGCAGCCTGGTTAATTACGCCGACCAAAAAGAAATCGCTCCTGGAAAAGTTATTCGTGGCGGTGCTTACGATACTCCCAGCAAACGTGCGACAGCGACTTATAGAGGCGTTTTACCCTCTGACCGATTGCGCGATAAAACAGGATTTCGTCTGGTAAAGAACGCAAAATAAAAGCGATTCAACTTTCAAAACCTCACTGATTTCCGATTGAAGCGCTTAATCGGACTTTTGAAAGCGAATTATCATGAACCGAGTGGGAATCTTCTATCACAAGCATCTTTCTCATTTGCTGTGTAGCATTGGACTATTGTTGATTGCTGCCCTGGGATTTTGGCAACCACTTTCCG
>CAYLJQ010000492.1:0-5583 GCA_964383955.1 uncultured Heliomicrobium sp.
CCAGGGCGAGGTCGCCGTTGAGCGTTGAGATTCCGGTGTTGGTGATGGTGCTTGAAGCGATCACGGCGAAGTTACGGGTGGTGCCCATGTTCACAAATGCAGGTGCCTTGAAGTAGACTGTAACGTTCGGTGTCGGAGATGCTGTTGAAGCGTCCGGAAAACTTCTTCCCGGTTTTCTTTTTGACCATCACTCTTCCAGCAGTCAGAGTTTGCTTCAGAATATCCCAGGACTGGTTTGGTGGAGCAGTTTGCTGCGCCAGAACTCCGGGCGAAATCAGGATCAAAACCCAGCAAAGCAAAATGGAGATGGTTTTAACTCGCATAAACTCTCCGAATTGGAAAAAGGCGTGAAAGCACGAGAGAAAAAAATACTTGCGCCGAACCAACGCTTCCGCGGCAGCCATACGTTAACCGCAGCAACGACGGCTCAGCGCAAGATTTCAAGTCTCAACGGTTGCGGAACTGGCTAGTGCAATGGCGATGCCAGAGGCTGGGTACGCACGCTTCCAGCGTGCAGTATTGGCAAATGTTGTTATCGGAAGAAATAGAAGATTGGCCGAGACTGCACGCTGGAAGCGTGCGTACCCAGGGTGTCAGAAAGACCTGTCACTCGTCATCGGAATCTGACAGTACGTAGCGGCGGGTAAGTCCCAAATCTTTCAGCTTTTGTTGCAGGCTTTGGCGGTGCATGCCGACTTTTTCAGCGGCGCGGGTGACATTGCCATTTGTTTCGATCAGGCAGCGTTCGATGTAGGCGCGTTCGAATTCGCGGCGGGCTTCGCGGAAATCGTCCAGGAAAGGAATTTCCAGCGGATCGGAATTATCGCCAGCGGCGTTCGTTGCCAATCGGTCAAAAACGACGGCGGCTTTTGACGCTTCAGGTTTGGCCGCGATTTCGGCTGGCAAGTCTTCGGCTTTCAGAGATTTGCCGTCGGCCAGCACGACGCTGCGTTCAATCGCGTTGCGAAGCTCGCGGACGTTTCCCGGCCAGTCAAATGCCACCAGCCGTTTCATCGCTTCGGTGCTGACTTCCGTGCATTTCAAGCCGTAGCGTTTGGCGTAGGTTTGCAAAAAGCTTTCAGCCAGCATCGGAATGTCTTCGCGGCGTTCGCGCAACGGTGGCAAATCCATCTGCACAACGCGCAAGCGGTAATACAAATCAGCGCGGAATTTGTCTTCGGCAACGGCTTTCGACAGATCGCGGTTGGTGGCGCTGATGACGCGAACATCCACAGGCGTGGAAGTCGAACCGCCCAGCCGTTCGACTTTGCGCTCTTCCAGCACGCGCAGCAGCTTGGCTTGCGTGTTCAAACTCATATCGCCGATTTCGTCCAGAAAGATCGTGCCGCCGTTGGCCAGTTCGAACTTGCCTTTGCGTTGGGCGGCGGCTCCGGTGAAGGCACCGCGTTCGTGGCCGAACAGTTCCGATTCGATCAATTCGCTGGGCAATGCAGCGCAGTTCATGGCAACGAACTCCCCGCCAGGACGGTGGGCGCTTTGTTCGTGAATGGCGCGGGCGACAAGCTCTTTGCCGGTTCCCGATTCTCCGTGAATCAGCACGGTCACATCCGTCGCGGAAACTTTCTGAATCAGATCGTAAATGCGGTGCATCGCATCGCTGGTTCCCAGCAGATCGCCGACGCCGCGTGCAGCCTTTAGCTCAGCTTTCAGCCGTTGGTTTTCCTGCCGCAGCCCTGCGGCTTCCAGAGCGTTTTTGACGACCAACCGCAACTCATCCACTTCAAAAGGTTTGGCCAGATAATCATAAGCGCCGGCTTTGATGGCTTCGACGGCGGTGCGTTCGTTGCCGTGCGCGGTAATCATCACAACCGGCGGTGCGTCATCGGTCGCATTCAGTTCGCGCAGGTAATCCAATCCACTGATGCCCGGCAAGTTGATGTCCAGCAGCATCAAATCAGGCCAAGCGGCAGCAATTGCTTTTCGCGCTTCGGCGACGCTTCCGGCTTCGGAAACGGAATAACTTTTCAGCGCGCGCGACATTCCGTATCGTGCCGCTTCTTCGTCATCAACAATCAAAATTTTTGCTTCGGACATAAACAACCTTTCCGCTGGGTGCGCAGGCGTCCCCGCCTGCTGTAATAAAAACGCGAAGCTTCCTTTTCGTCTTTCGCACTGCCTATAAATCAAATCGGCAAACTTACAACAAACTTTGTGCCACGGCTGTCGCCGTTCGGGCTGACAATGGAAACTTCGCCGCCGAGTTCCCGCACCCGCCGCGCGACAATGGCCAAGCCCAACCCCGTCCCACGCTGTTTCGTCGTGAAAAACGGCTCGAAGATTTTGTCCTGCTTGTCAGCGGAAATGCCTTCGCCGTTGTCTATTATGGCGATTTGCAGTTTGTCGCCGGAAGCTTCGCTTTCGATGTTCACTTCGCCTTCGATGTTGATGGCCTGAATCGCATTCAGCGTCAGGTTCAACAACACTTCTTTCAACGCCGAAGTTCGCTCGCCATCGAATTGTGGATTGCTTTTCAAATCAACACTGACTTTCACCAAACGCTGCTCGGCTTCCGCGCGCGTCAACGTCAACACTGTTTCGACAATTTCCGTCAAACTGGCTGGCGTGGCGGCAACCGCGGTCGGACGTGAAAAGCTGAGCAGTTGCGAAACGCTGCGGTTCAACCGATCCACTTCGCCCGTGATCAAATCCAAATCACGCCCATATTCACGGCTGACGTCTTCATCTTCGCGCATTACCTGTGTAATGGATTTGATTGCGGAAAGCGGATTTTTGACTTCGTGCGCGACCGTCGCTGCCATTTGGCCAAGCGAAGCCAACCGTTCGCGTTCAGCCAGTTCGCGTTCCAGTTTCACTTTGTCTTCCAGCAACTGGCAGTTTTCAACCGCAACTGCGATGTGACCGGCTAGCACCGCCAGGACTTCGCGCTTTTCCGAAGTCAGCAACTGCGCGTTCCCGCGAACAATCAACAATCCAACTACACGCCCTTCGCGCCAAAGCGGATAACAGGCCAGCGCGTGCAGCGGTTCCAGCAAGGGCATCTGTTCGATTTCCACCAAAGGCCCCGCTTCGGCGGCCTGACAGGCATCAGCTTCAGCAAGGTTAGCCTGACTGCGCGGAATAATTTTGACTTCGTTCAGTTCCAGAGCTTCGCGCAAACGGCGTTCGGCAAATTCGACGAAGTGCGCCAGCTCACCGTAACTGGAAGCGGCGGCTCCGACTTGAGCGACAAGGTCACGATACAAACCGACTTCGATGGTAAAAAGCTTTTTCAGATAGTGCTCAACCGCGCGGCGCAACGGCGCAGCCAACACCAGCACGACCAAAATCAACAGAGCTTCGATGACATCGGCGCGCAACTCATACCGCGATTGCAGCGCCAATCCCAACCGACGAATGCCGTACAAGTAAACCATCAGGATAATGACGGCCAACACGGCATAAACGAAGCTCTGGCGGATGATCAGCTCCAGGTAGCGATAGCGATAAATGTAATAAGCCACAATCGCCGTCGGAGCCAACGACGACAGTCTGGCAAGCAGGTCGAAATACTTGCCGACTCCCGGCCAATGCCGAGCGCCCAACACATACGTCAGCAAAAACAGCACGCCGATTCCGGCCAGCGTTGCACCAAAGACTTCAAAGAAACGGCGTTCGCGCGCTGTTTGCCAGACGCGCGACAATCGCCAATCAATCAGCGCACATTCGCCAAACACAGCCACGATCCACAAAATGAATGGCAGCAACATCAGCGACAGTTTTTCAATCGGCGGCAGATAAGGCCCACTCCAAATTTTCACCAGCACCCACGGCAACGTCACCAGCGGCACATAGCCAAGCGCAATCAGCGGTTTGAAGATTCTTCGCGGCGCGCGAGTATCGAACCAATCCCACACGCGTAAATGCGCATGCGCCAACGTCGGCGGCAAAAACGCCAGCGCCACATACGCCAGCGAATCCCAAAACCGCATCCACCAGATGCCGCCGCTGACATCCAGCAAGTCGTAAATCGTCCCTGCAAAATTGCCCAGATGCCACAGGCCGATGCTGCCTCCAAGCGCGAGCAAGGATCGTTCGACCTGTCGAATACCGTATTGGCTCAAGATCATCCAGCACAGATACAAATGCAGCGCGGCTCCGGTGGCGAAACCGACCAGCTTCAAAATGTCATACGGCAATAAAACGGAAGGCGAGATGGTGGGCGGAGCCAAGGCAATGAAGGAAATTGAAACAAGGTGTAAGGACAAAGACATCACGCACTCAAATTCTAACCAGCCCCAAATCCCAACGGACCAACAACGACAAAGCCAATCAAAGTCTGATGAGTCTTAAAGCCCCAAAGGGGCAAAATGTGATAGCTCAGGGCAACGCCCTGGGAAACCGATCAAAAAAAATCAGCCTAGCCCCAACGGGGCGAAATACTCGTCAATCCCAAACATATCGTTCGTCAAATTCGATCTGATATGCCGTCAACAATTGCCGATATTCGGTTTGAAATGCCTTTTTGCGGTGACGTTCTTTTTGATTTGCGATGTAGGCCTTCACTTCTTCGACATTGGACTGGCTAACTGAAAATGCGCCGTAACCTGATTGCCAATGGTACGGACCAAACTCCGCGCCTTTGGTTTTGATCCATTTCGACGAATTGGTTTTCACCTCTTCAACGATGTCGGCAATCGTCCATTTCCGCGACAGGGAAAACAAAGTATGGATGTGGTCGTTGTAACCACCCACCAACAATGCCGGAGAATCACATCCACGAAAGACCGTTGACAAGTATTTATGAAGCTCTGGCTCAATCGCTTCCGTAATCCAAGGCTCACGATTCTTCGTGCTGAAAACCAGATGGACAAGAACAGAGGCTAAGGATTGCGGCATACAACACCTCTCTGTCTATTTCGCCCCGTTGGGGCTTTGCGTTTTTGCGGACTTCTTTCTCAGGGCGTTGCCCTGAGCTATCACATTTTGCGCCGTTGGCGCGGGAAGAAAATAGAAAAACACATTGATCTCGTGGTATTTCCTAGAGCCACCCCACGTCACTCAGGTAACGCAGGAAAACATTGCCCGCATCATTCCTTTACATCATCTTCTAAACTGCCTTCTATCTGCCAAACTTCGCCGCCCGCATCCCGCCAAGCCGTGCAACCAATGGGAAGATCAGCAACGCCATTTACACTTCGATCCAGCTCGACAATATCCTTCAGGCAAACCAATTTTAGATCATCCGCGTTGTTTGTTGTGCCGCACAAAAACTGCCAGCTACCATCCTCATCGTGAGTTACATATAAAATCGGGTGATGTTCATAAAGCACCTTTGAGGTTGTGAAAACGCCTAAATTTCGGGCCTCAGCAAAAAACCAATTGCTTCTCTTTTTTTCGTCAGGCCAATTTTCCAACAATGGCTGCTGCCAAATCCAATGAGGGGCGAAATCAGTATCCCAAGGATAGCGATGGTCCTTATCGGGCCAAACCAGTTGCAAAACTGCAAAGTTCCATCCCTTATAAAACTGCCTGGCATAACCGAAGTATTCCGGGTAGCAGCCAGTCGGAACCTCTCTGAAGACACAGCTATAACCATCTAAAAGCTCTTCGTATTTTTTACCC
>CAYLJQ010000493.1:0-5577 GCA_964383955.1 uncultured Heliomicrobium sp.
AAAATTCATTATCTGGAAGCTTTGAACATTCGGTTGCAGGATAAATTTAAGCAGATTGAAAAGGCTGCGCCCCGCTGGGTGCAAGACGGCGGCGATTTACAACAATTGGAAGCAATGCTGCGTGACTTTCAACAAGCATTTATAACGGCAAGCACAGAGTGGGAGATTTACTACCGTCGCTCCACGGACGGCGGGCAGAGTTGGGAACCGATTCAACGGTTGACAAATGCTCCGATGCCTTCGTTGCGGCCCAATGTGGTTTTGTCAGGCAACGATCTGCACGTCGTTTGGTACGACTATAAAGATGGCAACGCGGAGATTTATTACAAGCATTCACCGGACGCGGGGGCAAGCTGGATGCCCGAAGAAAGATTGACGAATGCTTCAGGCGATTCCTTTCAGCCAACCTTGGCTGTCAACGGTGGTGCCATTCACATCGTGTGGTTCGACAACCGCGATGGCAATTCAGAGATTTACTACAAACGGTTGCGCCAGGTTTCGAACGATCGCAGCTTGCCAGGCAGATAATTACTGATATTCAGCCAGCGCTGAGCGGATTTCTTCCGGCAATTCGACAGAGCGGCCTTCAGCGTAATTCGCCCAGGCGTTGATGCTGGTGGCAATGGCTGCAATGTCGTCTGTGCCGTGAAAGAAGAGGCCATACACCATCTTGAAACTGCGCTGGCTGATACGATCTACGCGCAAACCGACATCGAGCTTCGACGGGTAAACAACCTGCCGTTTGAAATCACAAGAAGCGTGAACCAGCGTCGGGCCTTCAGCCAGACCTGCCTGTTTGCCTTTGAAGCCGATTTTTCTCAGCAACTCGACGCGAGCCGATTCGCAGTACGTGAAGTAAACCGTGTTGTTGACGTGACCTTGCGCATCCATGTCGCCCCAGCGGACTTCGATGGTTTTCCAGTATCGGAACTGTTCACGCGTAATAGGTTGAGTTGTCATTTTGAATCCTAGAACTTTTTCCCACGAAAGCACACGAAGAAAACACGAAGGAAGACACAGAGGAAAAGTCGACAGGAGTTACAAAATTGAACAGGAGCGGCCTCAGCTTTACTGCACGCAAAACTTCATCCTGATGAATCCTGCCAACCCAATCCAAAAATTCTGTTTTCTTCATGAAATTTCGTAGGTTTTCATGGGAGAAATTACAGTTCTAACTCCTGTTCGTGAGTTTCGCGCAGCTTGAACTTTTGAATTTTGCCCGAAGCCGTCATCGGAAACTCCATGACGAAGCGCCAGTAGCGCGGAATCTTGAAACGCGCGAGCTGGCCTTGGCAAAAGGCTTTCAACTCTTCTTCGGTCACCGTTTCACCGACTTTTATCTTCAACGCCGCTCCAACCTCTTCGCCAAAAAACTCGCTTTTGATTGCGTAAACATAAACATCTGAAACCGCTGGATGTTGGCGCAGCCAGTCTTCGACTTCTTTCGGTGCGATATTTTCGCCGCCGCGAATGATGATGTCCTTGATGCGGCCAGTGATGCGAACATAGCCTTCGTCATCCATCGTCGCCTGATCGCCGGTTCGCAACCAGCCTTGGGCGTCAATGGCTTTGGCGGTGGCTTCCGGGTTGTTGTAATAACCGCGCATGACGTTGTAACCGCGCACGCAAAGTTCGCCGGGCTGGTTTACGCCAAGAGTTCCGTTTGTTGCGGGATCAACAATTTTTACTTCCATTTCGGGCAGGACTTCGCCAACGGTTTGCGTGCGATGTTCCAAGGTGTCGTCTCGGCGAGTTTGCGTAATGCCTGGCGAAGCTTCGGTCAGGCCATAAATGATCGTGATTTCGCCGAGGTTCATTTCGGCGATGGCTCGTTTCATCAAAGCTTCCGGGCAAAGCGCGCCCGCCATGACGCCGGTTCGCAAGCTGGACAGATTGAAGCGCGCAAACTCCGGATCTTCCATTTCGGCCAGAAACATCGTCGGCACGCCATAAAGCGAGGTGCAGCGTTCGCGTTCGACGGTTTCCAAGACCTTGCGCGCGTCGAAAAACTCAATCGGACACAGGCAGGCTCCGTGCGTATAAGCTCCGAGCACGCCAATCACGCAGCCGAAGCAGTGGAACAGCGGCACGCATAGGCACAGCCGATCCTGCACTGTGTAGCCCAATCCTTGCGCCATCCAATAGCCGTTATTGACGATATTGCGGCTGGAAAGCATGACGCCCTTTGGAAACCCAGTTGTGCCGGAGGTGTACTGCATGTTGATGACATCGTCCAAACCGACTTGGCTTTCGCGGGCGTCTAGATCGGCTTCGCTAATTTCGGCGGCCTTTTCGCGCAAAGTTTCGTAGGGCGTCAAACCTTCGGGACATTGTTCATTGGCGCGGCTGATGAAGATTGCTCGCCACAGATTCGGCAGCTTGCCGCCACCAACCGCTCCAATATCGCGCAGGGCTTTGACGTAATTCACATCCTTGAATCCGCTAACCGCGATGACTGTCGCCGCTTCGCTCTGTCGCAGCAAGTAATCCATTTCGTGAGCGCGCAGGCTGGTGTTGACCGTCACCAGAATGGCTCCGATCTTGGCCAGCGCGAATTGCAGCACCACCCATTCAGGTACGTTCGTCGCCCACACGGCTACGCGCTCGCCGCGCTCGACTCCGCAAGCCATCAAACCGCGAGCGATCAGTCGCGCTTCGGCTTCGAGTTCGGCAAAGGTCAGTCGCAAATTGCGGTCGGCGTAGACCAACGCTTCGTTGTCGGGAATGGATTGGGCTAGCCGGGTCAGCAAAGTTCCGACTGTGACATCGCGATAAGGTGGGATGGGGGCATTCATGAGAGCCTCTTGAATGGGAAAAGGACAAAGCCAGCGGAACTAACTTTGCCCTTTGTTTTACTCGTAGGGAAAACGAAGCCTTGGCGCTTCAAATTTAGCAGGCGAGACGCCTGCGCTCCCAGGTTATCGAATTTCAGACATTGCTGCGATATAACAGCCGCGCGCCGTGGCAGTCATCGGATCGCTGGCCATTCGCACGTCGGAAATCTGGAAAGGGAAGCCGCCGGTTTTCACGGCTGCTTCGAATTTTTGCAGGAAGCCGCGCGGGCGAGCCGTACCGCCAGAAAGCACGATCGGCATCGGACGATCCAGTTTCGGCAATTGTTTCGAGTTTTCGAATTCATCACGCAGCTTGCTGACCAGCATATTGATGACTTCTTCGTAGTAAATGTGGAGCGCGCTGGTGACTTTGTCTTTCGGTTGGCGCGACAAGTCCAAAGATTCTTCCTTGACCAGGCGAACGCGCGTGACCGTTTCGTCAACGACTGAAGCCACACTGCTGTCAATATAATCGCCAGCGATTGGAATGCTAAACGTCAGCATCGGCACAGACAGGAAGGCTACGCAAACATTGCACATTCCGCCTCCGCAACTGATACCGATGCCTGTGAAGTTTTCGTTTTGCAATTCGGCAAAGACGACAGCCAGGCCTTCATTGACGGCTTTGGCTTCGTAACCGAGCGATTGCAGGAAGTTTTTCAGAATGGCTTCGTGATAAACCAGATTGGTATCAGCGCCTTCGCCTTTGCCGGGCACACTGAAGCAGAGAAGTTCACTCTTTTTGGCGCGCGGCACGATGGATTCGATGATTGCTTGAATGATTTGCTGACCCATTGGTTCTTGTGGGTTCAGAACGCCGTGTTGCATCGGTCGGCGCGGAACGGCGTTGAAAAAGCTGGCAAAGCGCTCCGAGTCGCTTCCGAAAACGTACAACTCTTTACCGTTGCGGTGATACACCATTTTGTTCTGTTGCAATATGGCTTCGGTCATCTTGGAATATGGGACGCCGACAAACGCGTTGAGCTGGGTTTGCGCTTTGTGTCCGCTGGCTCCGCCGGCCATCACAATACGGCTGGTTCCAACGTCCAATCCCAATGCAGTGGTGTCGCCTTCAGCAGCTTCATTTGTATGTTCTTTTTCTTTTTTCTCTTCAGCCATTTTTCCTCCGGTACGTTTATTTGATCTATTGCGAGAAGCCATCTGGCGGACGGCTTCTTGGGAAAGTTGCCACGTATCAACGCGAAGCAGCCTGACCAAGATATTTCAGTGTCAATGGGGGTTCGTGTCGTTGGTGGCGTTTGAATGCGGGAGCAAAGCGGAATCTTATAGTTATTCCGGTTCGCCGGATAGGTTTTCAATTAGGGTTGCCGGTTTCAGCTGACTCTGCCGAACCGGGCGACTGTGATGCAACAACTGTTTTTTCGTTTGCATCGAGCCTTAACTTGCGTGTTTTTTCTAACTGGGACAGGTAACGGTCCCGCAGCTTTCTTCTCAAAACTTCGACGTTGGCGCGTAATTTTTCAGCGCGTCCATTAAACTCGCCTTCAGCCGCAATTGCGCCCGGCCAAAGCGTTCGATCCAGCTTGACCAAAATTTCTTCGTCGTAGGTGAATCCGTAATCGGTCATATTCGGAGGCGGAGTTTTGTATTTATCCGATAACCCCATCGCCTCAAAAGGAAAATTGCGAACCCAATCATGGTGAAAGGCGATCAGCATCTTGTCCGGATTGACCGAAACCAAGCCGTGTGTTGTGCAGTTTTCGTCGGCAATTTTGTATTTGCTGCGCAGGACGTTCGTTAAGGCCCGTCCTGCCGTAATTTGAGCTTCAGTAATTGTCTCCTGAAGCGAGGAGCCGCTGTTGAACTTGGATTCGAAGCAGACTCCCAGAAAGCTTTCATTCAATCCTACATAATCATATTTCGCATCAGCCCAGATTGAATGGCCCGCGTGGTGCGCTGCGTGGTCGTCCCGCACAACACGATAAATTTCCCCGTAACGGTCAATCAGATAGTTGTAAGCCTTAATGTCTTGAATATAACCGAGTGCGCCTTTTGAATTCTTGAGAATGGAATCGTTGTTATCACTGGAAAACTGCGCCATATCGCCTTCGTTTGTGTGATAGACGATGCCAATTGGATTGTGGCGCAGTTCGCCGCTTTCGGCGTCAGAACCCCGCGGAATCAGGTAGTAAGCGCGTGGGTGATTTTCGATCTCGTGCGTAGTCAGAATGCGGCAGCCATTGCTGTAACGTTCAAATTCGTTGGTGCGCTCAACCAGCCAGACGTTTTCCGCCTGAAAATTCGGCAGGTATTTGGCGGCAGTAGTCGTGAAATCGTTCGGAGTTTGTCCTGCTTGCGTGACAATGATTGGCGCTTTGTCGGTTTTGTACTTACTGGACAAATAGGAGTTCACGTTGCGCGCCGACCAGCTCACCAAAGAGTAAAGCCCGAAAAGAATCAAAGCTGCCGACAACACTCCGATGCCATAGAACGCATGCCGCGTTTGGTGAATAAAGGAATATGCTTTTGCTGAAAAGGGAACTTGAAGCTGCTGAATTGTCTGCTGATTTTTCGCTGACAGCGCAGGCATCACCGCTTTCAATTCTTCCAGCACGGCGCTGTAAAACCAGGCTTCAAGCATCCACAGATAAAAAGGCGTTTTTTCCAGAAATCGAAATCTGTGGAGGGATTCCTTCAGTTGTTGCTGACGGAGAGCTTGCTTGGAAAGAGTATTGTTGAGAAAACGAAGCCGGGCTGCAGGGCTTTCAAAGAGGGCTGCATA
>CAYLJQ010000494.1:0-5570 GCA_964383955.1 uncultured Heliomicrobium sp.
CTGACGCTGCGCTGCTTCCGAATCGTTTCCGATATGTGCTGAACCCTGAGCGATTGACAATCTTTGCCAACGGCATAGGCCCAAACCGTCGTTGGGAGTTTCAGCTTGCCGATGGTGAAGAAATGCCGGATGAAGCAAATGTGTTGCGTTGGGTGGCGCGGTTTATTGATCCTCAGCGGCTGGATGTTACGCGGATCATTTCGTATTCGCATAATGCGCTGGTCGCCAAAACCTGGCGAATTGGCCGTATGTTTGTTGCCGGTGATGCTGCGCACATGATGCCGCCCGCTGCCGGGCAGGGAATGTGTTCCGGTGTGCGGGACGCCATGAATCTGGCCTGGAAGCTGGCGGCTGTAATTTCAGGTAAGGCGAAAGTGGAATTGCTTGACAGTTACGGGCACGAACGGCGGCCACACATCATACAGATTTTGAAAGGCACGCTGTTCCTCAGCGAACGAATGCAGGCCCATACCGCTTTCCAGCGCTGGTGGCGAAAAATTCAGCTTCAAACGTTTAGCGCGGCTCCGCCTTTGCAGCAGTTTTTCCGCCGATTGACCCTGCGTCGTCCTCCCTTGCAAACAGGCTTCATTGAGAAAACTTCGCGCTTGGCGGGACAGCACCTGCCGCAGGTAAAAATTGAATGGCAGGGAAATGAAGTTTTGTTGGACGATCTGCTTGGCTATCGTTTTGCTTTATTGGTGAAGCCTGAACGATTGACAGACCCGGTTGCCGATTGGGCCGCAAAGCGCAATGTGTGCGTTTGGCGATTGGGAAAGGATTTTCGAGAACAGCAAAGAATGCTAGAGCAATGGATGCGCACAGAGAAACTGGATTTCATTCTTGTGCGACCGGATCGTTATATTTTTGGTGCGGGCGCAATCCACGAATTTGCGCACACGCAGGCAAGATTCGATTTCTGGTGGAACTGAAAACTTATGGCCGATTACGATGTCATTATTTTAGGTGGAGGACCGGCGGGAATCAGTTCTTTGCTGTGGTGCAACTCGCTGGGATTGCGCGCGGTGATGCTGGAACCGGCCCCGGATCTGGGCGGGCAACTGCTGCACATGGTTCATCGCGTGATTGATTATCCCTGCTTGATTGCTGAGCACGGGCGAGATTTGCGTGATCGCTTTCAGGCTCAATTGAATGAATTGCAGTTGAACTATCGGCTGGGTTGCCAGTTGCGCGAAATCAGTTTGAGCGATCGAAGTCTGCTTTGTGACGGGGAATTGCTGACCAGCCGGGCAATCATTCTTGCAACCGGCGCACGCAAACGCAGGCTTGGCATTCCCGGCGAAGATCGCTTTGCCATTCGCGGCGGAGTCAGTTTTTCAGCGACGCGCGATCACAGTTTGTATGCGGGAAAGAAGGTTTGCGTCATTGGCGGAGGCGATTCGGCTGTCGAAAACAGTTTGATTCTTTCTCGGGTCTGTCCGCAGGTGACGCTGATTCATCGTTCCGGCAACTTTCGCGCGCGCGCTGAATGGCTGAAAGAGGCTGGGCAAACTTCAAACATCACATTTCTGACAGGCTTCAGCGCCAAAGCAATTGAAGGCGGCGAACAGGTTGAACGATTGGTTCTGGAAGAGCTTGGTTCTGGCAAACTGATGGCAATTGAAACCGAAGGCGTTTTTGTTCGCGTCGGCATCGCGCCAAACACGGAAGTTTTTCAAGATCAAATTGAACTGGATGAAAGCGGTTATGTCGTCGCCGATCAGGAACAACGAACTTCGGTTGAATGGGTTTATGCAGCAGGCGATGTCTGTCGTCCGGTTTGTTTCAGCGTCGCGACCGCCGTTGGTCACGGATCCGTTGCCGCCAAATCCATTGCCCGCAAGCTTACGGAAGGGGGATTGTTGGCTGAATGAATAACGGATCCACATTCTTTTTCAGCCAGGTGTGAAACGCAGGACAGCTGAAATCCAGAGCCGCTGCTTCCAGATAAGTGCTTACTGACACGACACTGACTGGCGTGTTCACGGTGGAAGCGGCGGCTTGCCTGCTGGAACGATAAGCCGTCAGATGCATGGGCGAATAATCGCTTGAACCTTCAAGCTTGAAATCAATCCCATACCCATCCGGCTGAAACTGTTCGTGGTTGATGTTGTAGCCTTTGGCCGTGGTCAAGGTTTGAAAGCCTTTGGCGATCTGTTCACGGTTATTGATGATGACAGGCTCCCATTTTGTCCCGTCGCGTTTGGTTTCATTGCCAAGCTTGATCACGCGGATTTCGACGATTTGTTGTGGATCAAACCGGTAACGAAACGCATTCACCAATGCAGGCAAACTGAAATAGCTAACCGCAAGAGCAATCAAAAGCGCTACACCGATGAAGGCCCAATTTGCCGGATAAGAACCTTCTTCGCGGGCGGCAGCGCTGCGGGCCCGGATGAATCTGATCAAAAGCCCTAATCCAACCACGAGCGTAAAGAGGAGGGCAAACAGTTGCGGAAGGTAGTTGTTGATGATCTGCGTGGTGGTCGGAAACATAATCATTGCTCCAGGTCAAAAGTCTTGCGCCAAAATGTCAGCCAATGTGGCCACTAAAAAGTCTGCGTTGTATTCGTCAAACGGCATGGGCGGACGGATTTTGACTACGTTGTGATGCGGGCCATCAGTGCCGAGCAGAATTCCGCGATCACGCATTCGGTTGGCGATGAAAGAAGCTTCTTCTGCCGCAGGTTCCAGCGTCGTCCGATCACGCACCAGTTCAATTCCCAGGAACAAACCCGATCCGCGCACATCACCAACCAGGGGAAAACGATCAACAAACGGTCGCAAGCCTTCCAGCATTCGATTGCCAACCTGAAGTGCATGCTTCTGTAATTGTTCTTCGTGGACGATGCGCAGCACTTCCAAACCGACAGCGCACGAAACCGGATTGCCGCCAAAGGTGCTGAAAAATTCCATGCCGTTATTAAATGAATCCGCGATTTCAGCGGTTGTGACGACTGCGCCAATTGGATGGCCATTGCCGATAGGTTTGCCCATCACAACAATGTCCGGCGCAACGTCGTGAGCTTCAAACGCCCAAAAGTGTGTGCCGATGCGTCCGTAACCGGTTTGCACTTCGTCGGCGATGCACACGCCGCCATCCGCTCGCACAGCAGCATACACCGAAGCCAAATATCCTTCAGGCATGAAAATCTGTCCGCCAACGCTGGGACAGGTTTCAGCAATGTAACCGGCCAAGCCTTTGCCTTGCGCTTTCAGTTTTTCGATAACTTCGTGGACGTGAGCCGCGTATTTTTCGCCCGCTTGCGGGTCGTCATGTTTGTATGCCCCGCGATAACCATCCGGAATCGGCGCAGTGTGAACCCAGTCGGGCGCTCCCCCGCCGCCAGGTCCATCGTGCTTGTACGGACTAATGTCAATCAAGCCTGTTGTGTGGCCGTGATAAGCTGCTTCCAGCACGATCATGTCTTTTTGCCGCGTGTGCGCTCTCGCTAGGCGTAACGCCAGTTCGTTGGCTTCGCTGGCGGAGTTGACGAAAAGACAAACACTTAGATTTTCAGGCAGCGTCGCGCATAACTCATCGGCATATTGGTTGATCGTGTCGTGCAGGTAGCGTGTGTTGGTATTCAGCACGGACATCTGCTGCTGAGCGGCCTGAATGACTTGCGGATGGCAATGACCAACGTGTGGAACGTTGTTGTACGCATCCAGGAATTGTCGCCCGGTTTCGTCGAACAGGAATTGCCGCCAACCGCGAACGATTTTGACGGGATTGCGATAACCGATGCTGAGGTTGCGGCCAATGCGTTTGCGACGAACGGCGAGCGTTTCTGCTTTGCCCGGTTCCGGCAGCGGGAAGCGATCAGCGGGAATTCCTAGAATCAAATTTGGGTCGGGCGAAAACTCACGCCAGATGTCGCGCTCGCTGGCTCGGCAAACGCCCGGAAAGTCGTAGCCCAGGTCTAGTAAATCCGTGATGATTTGGAAGTGAAGGTGCGGCGTCCAGTTTCCATTGGTGGGCGGCGCACCAATCCAACCCATGCGATGACCGGCAGCAATCGGCTGACCGACCTGCAAGCCTTTCAGCGAATCTTCGCTGAGATGGCCGTATAAGGTGAAGAATTCCTGCCCAGTGTCAGTCTGATGCTTCAGGATGATGACCGGCCCATAATCCAGCGGAGCGTCATTGTTGTTAAACGTGTAAACCGTTCCAGTCAACGGCGCATAAACCGCCGAGCCAGCTTCGACAAACAGATCAATGCCCAGGTGAACCGTGCGCGCTTCGCCGGTGCGAGCGTCGGCGGCAAATAGCGGCGTGACGTATAGCATTCGCGCTTCGTTGTAACGACCAACGCCGACTTTGACGCCTGCTGATTTCATCAACCCGAAAAGCCGTTCGGTCAATTTAGGCTCGGAGTTTTCTTCGGCATTGCCGCTGAGCAGCGGACTGGCTACGCTAAGATCGAAAACAATCAGCGGGTCAGTTTTCAGGTCTGCATCCAGAATGGAAGCGATGCTCAGGGTGTTGTTGGGAGGCGAAATTCTAAATTCTTTTTTCAGGCCGCAAGCATGACGAAAGGCTGCCACGGCAAAACGTGGATGAATTGCCGCCAGTTGCGGCAATGTATTGCGAATCGGTTGCTGGCTGATCGTCAGATATTCATCGTCTGGGCGTTGCTGTTGTTGCTGCGCAGCCATACAAGCGCTGACGCATAAACGAAGTTTGATCAAACCAAACAGCGCAGCAAGTTCAATTTCTGTCAGCGGATTTTCAGTGTGATAACCAGAGACAATTTGCACAGCCACAGCCAGCGGATCGGGCTTATTCAGCACTGCATACGCAATCCCAATTGCCAGGTCGCCAACTGTGCAACTGAAAACCATATCGCCAAAATCAACCAATCCAACAACTTGCTGATTGCGCGAATACAGATCGCTGCCTCCACCGACCAGCACGTTGTAATCGTTGGCGTCATTGTGAATCGCGCCGCGGCGAAGTTTGGGCAGTAATGGCGCGGTGTCACGTTCAAACTCGTCAGCCAGTTTGCCGACCAGTTGCCTCATTGTTTTGTCGGTGATCAACGATTCGTATTTGCGAACTTCGCGCAATCCGTTCGCCAGATCCCAATGAAAATCCCGATGAAGCGCAGGATGATCGAAACCAGTCAGCGCACGATCCACCTGTCCAAGGCAGCGTCCCAGATCGTGAAGCAATTCATCGGAATGGCGGCGCGCTTCTCCAAGAGGAATTCCGTCCAGATACGTGATTAGCCAGACAAAGTGTTTATCGTCGTTTGCGGAAAAAATAGCAGTGAGCGTTTCGCCATTCAGTGTGGGCACTACGCGAGGGCAAAAAGAAGATTGAGCGGAAACAAGCGCCATCGCCTGTTGCTGAGCTTCCAGCATTGCACGGTCTTCGGTTGCGTTGGCAATCTTGAAAACAAACCTTTCACCTGATTGGGCTAGTAGCAGAAAATTCTGGTCGCGCTCGCTGGGCAGCGGCGAAGCAGCAGCGGAAATTCCATAAAGCTGCCGGACAAGCTGGCTTGCCGATTCAGCAGAAAAGCGCGGCGCATGATTGAGTAAAGTCATAAAGAGTTCTTGGATTTGTG
>CAYLJQ010000495.1:0-5536 GCA_964383955.1 uncultured Heliomicrobium sp.
TGAAGTCCCGGTTCCTAAAAGCGTAATTCTCCTACCCGCCGAAGACTCGCCAAGCTAACGCCTCAATGACACAAATTGAGTTTTTAATTCAGACAAAAGCTCATCAAAGAATTTGGCTTCGCCCGGTGTCAGATTCCCATTGGTCTTTTCGCGCAATAGCATCAACAGATCAATGGTTTCCTTGGCAGCCATCGGATCAACCTGACGGCGCCCTGTTCCGGGATGTTCAACCAAGCCCAGGTAAATAAATGCCGACGAAGCAATTTGCATAACGAACTCCGTAAACATCGTTTGTTCCGGCATTACATCATCGTCATCGGCTTGAAATTCTTCTTCAGGTAATGGCGCAGGTTCGCTGGCGCTGATTGGTTGAGATACGGCTTCTGCCGCTGGCGGCGGTTCCGGAATCACTGCGTCATCGCGCAACGATCCGTCTGCGTTAAAAAGGCGGCGGTCGGTAATCTTAAAAGCGGACTGGTTCTCTTCGGCCATTGTGCTCTCGCTCCTGCAAAGTTATTCAAAATTTGATTATGAGTTGAAGCGAGATATTAGCATCTGAAGTAGCCGGGAGTCAGTAGGCGGTAGCCTGTAGCCAGAATTTTTGAAGCTATGGGCTGTCGTCTACTGAACTCCGGCTAGCGATTACTTCACTGAAACGTTGTTGCTGGACAGGGTGGTCGAAAGCGCACGCTGCAATTCAGCCGCAGCTTTTGTGTAATCGGTCAGCGCGCGCAGTTCGCGTCCACGAGCTGCGGAAAGCGCGTTCTGGCGATCCAGCACGAAAAAGTTGGTGGATTGGCCAGCGTCGAATTTACGCTGTTCGCTTTGATATTGAAGCTCGGCGTTTTCGCGTGAATTTTTGGCGGCTTCGACGCGGCGCTTGGCAGTTTCAACGGCTTGCAGGGCGTTGCGAACTTCCACTTGAATCAGTTGCTCTGTGCGTTGGCGCTGAACGTCTATCTGCCTGGCTTCGGAAAGCGAGCGGCCCAGGTTTGCCTCTGCCGTGCGATTGCGAAGCGGAATGCTGATGTTGACGCCGACGCGCCAGGTGCGAAATTCATTCTTAAACAGATTGGCCAGACTTTGCCCATTGCCGCCAAGCAAGAAATCCGGAATCGGAATGTTGGTGGGTGGCGGCAGCAACTGAAGCAAAGGGTTCGGCGCATTGGGCTGCAAATTGACGTAGCTGATCAGTTGGTTGATGCGTTCTGTAGTGGCCGCATTGGATGCCGTGAAGAAATTGCCACCCGTGCGTTCTGTTCCCGCCAACCCAACTGCGCCGAAATTAATCACAAAATCAATTTGCGGCTTGGCCTGGTCGCGGAAAAATTCGGTATCAATCTTGTTCAAATCGCCGCGCAGTTTGAATTGCTCCATCTCCGGGCGATTTTGCATCGCCAGCCGCGTCGCATCTTCCAGCGGCAACCCGGAATTTGAGTCAATTTGCGGCTGCTCCACCGGCACAAGCTCTGAACTCCACATTTCGGTTTTGTCCGGTTGAAGCATTAAAACCTTGAGCGCATTTTCCGCACGCTGAATTGCTTCCAGAGCCGCTTCAGCTTCGTCGTTCCGGCGCTCTAACTCCACACGCGCCGAAATGATGTCCGCCGGAGCCAAAGTTCCGGCTTCGACCAAACGCTGGTTATGCTCTAGCTGCGTCGTCGCCAACCCCACTGATTCACTCTTAATTTCTCTGTCTCTGCGTGCAAACACCAATTCCCAGTAAGCTCTTTGCACTGAGGCGATAATTTCAACCGCCCGCTGGCGAAACTGGCTGTCGGAAATATCCAGTCGTTTTTTGGCCAGCTTGATCTGGCGACGGGCTGGGTCTGTTTCACGGCCTTTAAGCAAAGGCTGTGTGAAGCTGACATTGAGCGACGAAGTAAACTGTGGGTTGAGTGCATTGAACTGATTTTGCGTCGTCGAACGGTCATTCGTGAAGGTTCCTTGCAAAGTCCCACCATGTTCGCGCAATCGCTGGGTTAGGCTGGCGTTACCGGTCAGGTTGTCCGTTAACAAGCCGCCGTTATCTCCCCCTGCCAACACATTGGCGACGGGAGTTCTACGCCGGTCGTAATACAGACTGGAAACGAACGTTGGATCAAAAACCCCCTCCGCCGCGCGAACATCGAACTCCGTCAGTTGGACGTTCAACCGTTCGACTTCAATGTCGCGGTTGTTTTCCAGCGCGCTCAGAATGGCATCGCGCAAGGTCAGCGAAACGCGCTTTGCCGAATCAACGCCAACACGCTTTTCCGATCGCGTAGGCGGTGATTGAGGATCGCGGATTGCGGATTGCGGATTGGCGACTTCCTGAGCATCCACTTTCTGCGGTAGCGTCCCAAGCCATCCCAAAACGAAAAGCACCATTGCGGCTGAAATCCGCAATCCACAATCCGCAGTCCGCAATTTATTTTGTGTCTTTAGAGTGTTCATATTTCCTTCCCTACCTTCTGCTCTTTCGCTTTTTGATATACGACCGCCGCAGCCGCCACGTCTTCGATGGCAATTCCCAGCGACTTAAAAAGCGTGATTTGCTGTTGATCCGTTCGCCCTTGCAGCGTTCCTGCCACGACGTAACGAAGCTCTTTGACTCGTTCCCAAACCAGCAATCCTTTTTCCACCGCCGCCACGAACTCACCGGATTCCAGCTTCGCCTGATCCAGAGAATCAACAGCCAGGAAATTGGCGCGCTTAATCGCGTCGTCGTCAAATTCCCGGCGTAGAACGGAATTTCCGCCTGCCGCGTTGATGTGCGTGCCAGGTTTCAGCCATTCGCCAAGCACAACAGGTTCACGCGAACTGGTGATTGTAATGATGATGTCTGTGTCGGCTGCGGCTTCCGGCGTATCAACCGGATGAATGTTGGCAATGCCAAGTTCTGCCGCCATTTGCTGGCAAAACCGCTCACGGTTTTCCGGCTTGCGGCTGTACACCTTCACTTCTTCGATTTGGCGAACGGCGCACACAGCGGCAAGCTGACTGGCCGCTTGCCAGCCGGAACCGTACACACCGACAGAGTTTGCGTTTTCCCGCGCCAGGAACTTTGTCGCCACGCCGCTGGCTGCGCCGGTTCGCATCTGGCCAAGCTTGTCGGCTTCGATGAAAGCAAGCAGTTCCCCGGTCACGGCGTCGAACAGGCTGACATAAAACCTGGCTCCGCCACGCGACACGGTGTACGACTTCAGCCCCAACAAACCTTTGAATTCAATGCCGCCGGGAGTTTTGAAGCCGGAAACCGCGCCGCTCATCGTCATCAAAGTTGAGCCTTGCGCGCGAACTCGCCGCCGAGGCTCATTTGTAGCGTCGCCTGTGGCTTGCAGCTTGAACGCCGATTCAACTGCCCAAAGCGCGTCAGGCATCGTCAGCAATTCTGCAATTTCTTGTTCGGTCAAATAAAGCGCCATTGATTACCCTCTGCTGAACAAGTTCAAAATTGATGAAGCTGCCGTTGCCGATTTTCGCCGCATCCAACCGGTCGCTCCATTCCAGCGGCCAGCAATTCGCCCCCACCAGGTTGAATTGATCGCATCGTCAAATAACGAATACGCAACCGGCGTCATTACCAGCGTCAGCAGCAAACACAGCGACTGTCCGCCGATGATTACCACCGAAGTCGAACGATTGACGCCTGAACCAGGGCCGCTGCTAACAGCCAGCGGCATCATGCCCGCCACGAAAGCAATCGTTGTCATCAGGATTGGGCGCAGTCGGTCGCGGCTGGCCTGGATCAATGCTTCATGGCGTTCCATGCCTTTGGCAATCAGTTGATTGGTATGGTCAATCTGCAAAATCGAATTCTTCTTGACCATGCCGAACAGCACTAAAATGCCCAGCAGCGTGAACATCGTCACCACCTGATTGGCCATAATCAGTGACAGCAATGCGAATGGCAGCGTCAACGGCAGCGACAGCAGCACCGTCACCGGATGGATAAAGGATTCGAACTGCGCCGCCAGCACGATGTACATGAAAATAAACGACAGAGTGAAAGCCAGAATAAAGCCGCGTCCTGTTCGCTGCGTTTCTTTCGAGTTGCCGCCTTTGGCGAAAACATAATCGGCAGGCAATTTCAGTTCACTGGCAACCGCTTCGAATTTGGTGGCGACACCGCTCTGCGCCACACCCGGTTTCAGAAATGCGTAAAGCGTAACGCTGCGTTGGCGCTTGGAGCGTTCAATCAAAGTTGGGCCGGAAGACTCTTCCAGTGTAACGATGCTGTCCAACCCAACGCTCCCCAACCGCGAAGAAGGCACGTTGAGTTGACCGATGCCGACCGCATCCTGCCGGAATCCTTCCGCCGCCCGGACGTGAACTTCGTATTGTTCGCCGCCTTCGTTGTAGGTGGTGATCTTGTCGCCGCCGACCAACAACCGCAGGCTTTGCGCGACATCGGCCATATTGACGCCCAGTTCGGCGGCTTTTTGGCGGTCAACTTTTACGCGCAGTTCTGGCTTGCCCAAAATCAATGAAGAGTCCGCGTCGGCTACGCCATCAATCGCCTTCAGTTTTTGCAGCAAGGTGCTGGCATATTCGTTCAGCTTGTTCAGATCAGGGCCGCGCAGTTCGTAATTGATTTCGGCATTCTGCGCGTTGCCGCCTCCGCCAATAGCAGCCACAATGCTGACGGAAGTCCGCAGGTTATCAGCCGAAAACTTTGTCAGAGCTTTTTCGCGGGTCATCGTCATCAAATCGAATTGCGTCAGCTTACGATCTTTCAACGCGGTCATCTTGACGTAAATCTTTGCCAGGTTGAGTTCTTTCTGCTGGTTATCGCCGACCGTGGTGATCGTGTAATCAATATGTGGCAGTTTGCGGATTTCGTCCGAAACCTTGCGCGCAATATCCATGGTGGATTGCAGCGACGTGCCTTCCGGCGCGCGAACAGAAACCTCATACTCGCTCTGGTCGTCGTAGGGAAAGAAGCTCGATCCGACGAACCGCACCAGCACCGCAGTCGAAGCCAGCGTCAACACTGCAACCATCGTCACCACAACGCGATGATGCAATGTCCAATTGATCAGTCGTGCGTAGTTGTTATCCAGTATGCGCGCCAACCAGGTTTCTTTCGATTTGCTGTGCTCGCCCTCGCTCTTCTTCATGTTTTTGAACATGCGGGCAGAAAGCATCGGCGTCAGCGTAAAGCTGACCAGCAACGAGATCAGAATCGCGAAAGCCATTGTGAACGCGACGCTCTTGAAAAAGCGTCCGGCGACGCTCTGCATAAATCCTACAGGAAGGAAAATAACCACCAGGCTGAGCGTCGTCGCCATCACCGCCATGCCGATTTCTTTCGTACCGGCAATCGCCGCGTCAAATGCGCTGTAGCCTTTCTCTTCTATGTACCGGAAAATGTTTTCCAGCACCACAATTGCGTCGTCAATCACAATACCGACCGACAGCGTCAGTCCCAGCATCGAAGGCGCGTTTAGCGTGATGCCGAAATAATCCATCACCGCAAAGGTGGAAACGATCGAGGTCGGAATGGCTATCGCTGAAATGATCGTCGCCCGCAGGTTGCGCATAAACAACCAAA
>CAYLJQ010000496.1:0-5528 GCA_964383955.1 uncultured Heliomicrobium sp.
CTCTCCTTAATTTTGCGGTTCATTGTCTAAAGTGCCCGAAGGCCAAAACGAAATCTCATCGGCTTTGAACCTCAATACAAATCTTGTGCCTAACGAAACATTGGCTTTTCAAGCGAAGAACCGAAAACCGGCGCGTGAACAGTGCAATTTGCACTGAGGAGAACTGTGACCAAGTACGAATCACCAACACCCCCTGTCTTGCGAACGGACGGAAAGACTGCCTTCCCCCTTCATATACTGAAGAAAAGTGATAAGCGATAACAGAACGCAACTTGCAAGGCGTTAAATCAAAGACAGGCAAGAGGAGCGCAGACAGTGGCAAAACCAGAAAAATCGCAGTAATGGCTGCACAGATTCGCATTGGCAAAAATGGCCATTGCATCAACCGCATACCTGCGCAGACCTGTTTATCGCCAATATCGTCAAAAAACTGCCGGGGATTAAGTGAAGCGCGTTCGGATTTCCCTGTTTTTACTTAATGTCAGCCCATTGGCGTTCAAGCCTATCGCTGATGAAAAAACCGGTAGCAATGTTTACTGATAACAATCAACCGTAGAAGGAGAACGAAAGATGAATTCAACAACACGCCCATTCGCAATTGTGACCGGCGCTTCCGCTGGCATTGGCTACGAACTGGCAAAGCTGTGTGCTCAAAATGGATTTGATTTGCTGGTCGTCGCCGACGAAGCCAAAATTCAGCAGGCGGCGATTGATTTCAGCGCATTTGGCGTTGAAGCCCAGGCCGTCGAAGCGGATTTGGCGACTCGCGAAGGAGTAGACAAGCTTTACGCCGCAGCACAAGGCCGCCCCGTGGATGCGCTGCTGGCCAACGCTGGGCATGGCTTGGGCCACAGTTTTTTGGATCAGAATTTTGACGACATACATCACGTTATTGACACCAACATTACCGGGACGACCTATCTGATTCACAAAGTGGGAAATGATATGCGCGCCCGGAATCTTGGGCGCATTCTGATCACCGGATCCATTGCCGGTTTTATACCTGGATCCTTCACTGCGGTGTATAACGGCACGAAGGCATTTATAGACTCTTTCTCGCATGCATTACGCAACGAATTGAAGGATACAGGCATTACGGTGACCTGTTTAATGCCGGGCGCGACTGAAACAGAATTCTTCGAACGTGCCGGTATGCTGGACACGAAAGTCGGTCAGCAAGAAAAAGACGATCCGGCGGTTGTCGCCAAAGATGGCTTTGGCGCGATGATGAACGGTGAAGGTGATGTAGTCAGCGGATGGAAGAATAAATTACAAACTACAGTTGCAAACGTGACTCCGGCTGCGGTGCTTGCTGAACAACATCGAAAAATGGCCGAACCCGGCTCTGCAAGAAAATAAATGGGTTCGCTGGTTCGGCATTCGTTAAAGTGAGAAGCCCAAGCGTGCTTCTCACTTTATTTTTGATTTCTTGGACAAGGATGAATGGGCCGTATTTCAGAAATGATGATCGCTTGCGACAGACAGATGCCGGGACACAAATAGTCGGTAAATGTAATAGTCACAATCTCAGCGGTCATCATTTCTGAGATAGGACCATATAAAGAAATTGTCGGGCGGGCAATTCGATCCGGTGATTAATGAGTATGGGCTATTGGGATAACTGTAGGTATTTTATGTTTTAGCGCCCGCCATTGCTGACGCGGCAAATTCATTATTTCGCACAGCCGCCTTGTCCCCCATAGTGGTCAGGATCGAAGGCGAAAGCGCGGATTCACTATCCTCTCCACGAACGCCTTGCGTTCCAATTCCTCCGGGTCCCGGCAACAGCCGCGTAACAATTCCAAGAAAGTCTGCCGTGATATTTGGGAACAGGCTATTCAGCGTGGCAGCAACCTTGGCCGGCAACGATAGAACGGCCTCCGCCTCACCTCGCTTACAAGCAGTGAGAATCTGGCGCGCAGCACGTTCAGCTCCCATTGCCACAAAGGGAAGCGAATCGGCGACGCTAAACCACGCATACTCGGCGCGATGCTGTCCCTTAAAGGTGGCATTGCGCGGGCTACCCGTTCTCATCAGCCCCGGACAAATCGTGGTGACAATGATGTCGTCCTTGGCAAGTTCAGAGCGCAATCCCAATGACCAGCCGTATAAAGCGAACTTGCTGGCGCTGTAAGGCAGTAAATGCGGAACGCTAATCTTGCTTCCAATTGAAGCGATATTGACGATGCGGCCTTGGCGACGATCTCGCATGGCAGGTAAAACAGCATTGGCCGTATAAAGCGACGCCCAAAAATTTACCTTCATCGCTTCTTCATAATCGGAAATGGTCATTTCTTCTGCAGGCGCAACGGTGATAATGCCTGCGTTGTTGATCAGCACATCAATTTTGCCGAATTGACTCTGAACTGATTGCACCATCCGCTCAACTTCTGCCTGGCTGGTCAAATCGCAAGGAATCGCGATGACCTTGCCGCCACGTTCAAGCAAATCTTGTCGCGCTTGTTCCAACTCCTGTTGATCACGGGCACAGATAGCAACGCGCGCTCCCTGGTGCACGCATTCGCGCGCAAGCACCAACCCCAAACCACGCGATCCGCCCGTAACCAGCACGCTCTTTCCGCGTAAATCGTATTCATTTATGCGGCGTATCACTTCACGGCCCGCCAAAAGCAGTCCGATTCCACCCGCCGCCAATGCCATTGTTTTTCTTTGCCGGCGCAAATTTCGCTTAACTACTTTTGGGATAACGTAGCCAGCTATCATTTTTTTCAAACTCATGCTTCTCCTCTGTCCTTCCATTTCATGCTTTAAGTAGCACTGAAAACCGCCTTCAACCTCACACACTTTTTGCCTTGATCCGGCCTTTACTAAGCAAAGCGCACTCCATAAGAACAAAACACTCTCGATGTAATGGAATTAGCATCGAATACGGCGTAACCGACTTTCAGCGTTGCTGGAACAGGGATTGTCCCTAGTCTTTGAATAATACAAGTGTTGCTGGATCGTCCGACCCTGCGTAGGCGAGCAAGACAGTAAATAAAGGGATTGAACAGCAGACCCCTGCTTTCTTGGTATTGCAAGCAGGCATAACGCTTGCCTGAGAACAATGGCGAATTCTAGTTGACCTCGCTTACGTCAATTCACTTATTTGAACTTTGTACTTTTGTACTAATGACCCTTAAAGGAGAAACCCATGATCTCAGCAGAGACTGTAAATAATCGGCCAAGCACTACTTCGGTGAATCGCTTGAGAGAGCGACAGCTTGATCAATCCCGCGCAAAACCTGACATCAATCTAAGCCAGACAGAACGTATGGTATCCACAATTGCCGGCGGAGCATTGGTAGTAATTGGGATTGCTCGCGGAGGTTGGGGCGGTTGGTTACTGGCCTTAGCGTCGGGAGGATTGGTTTATCGTGGCGCGACCGGACATTGCAACCTGTATAAGGCCTTTGGAGTTGATACGGCTCATCACGAACAAAGCAGATCGGGCGTACGGCATAAACACGGAATCAAGATTGAAAAGAGCGTGACCATCAACAAATCGCCTGAAGAACTGTTTGGTTTCTGGAAAGAACTCAGCAACTTGCCGCGTTTTATGAAACACCTGGAATCGGTTCACAAAACAGACGAAAAGCGTTCGCATTGGGTGGCAAAAGCGCCCGCAGGAATGACCGTCGAATGGGACGCGGAAATCATTAACGAGCAAAAAAATGAGCTGATCGCCTGGCGTTCGCTGGAAGGCGCAAGCGTTCCCAATGCCGGTTCAGTGCGCTTTGAACCTGCGCCCGGTGATCGTGGATGCATCGTGCGCGTTTCGCTCAGCTATGAACCGCCCGCCGGTGTGCTGGGTTCAAAGATCGCCAAACTTTTTGGTGAAGAGCCAGGCCAGCAAGTGGAAGAAGACCTGCGCCGTTTCAAACAATTGATGGAGGCAGGAGAGATTCCCTCCACTGAAACTCAATCGTCAGGTCGCGCCATAGCACATGGCGGCTCCAGATAAACTTTTAGCAAAGGACAACTAATGAAAGCTTTATGTTGGTACGGAAAAAAAGACGTTCGCGTGACGACGGTTCCTGATCCGGTAATCGTCAACCCGAATGACGCGATCATCAAAGTTACAACCACGGCAATCTGCGGCTCTGATTTACACCTGTATGACGGGTACATCCCGACCATGGAGCGAGGGGACATTCTGGGCCATGAGTTCATGGGAGAAGTCGTTGAGGTCGGGCGTGATTGCCGCAAGCTGAAAGTTGGCGACCGTGTTGTGGTGCCGTTCACCATTGCCTGCGGCAAGTGCTTTTTCTGCAAAAAAGAACTGTTTTCGCTTTGCGATAACTCAAATCCCAACGCACGGATGGCCGAAACGCTTTACGGCTTTTCCGGCTCAGGGTTGTTTGGTTATTCGCATATCTATGGCGGTTACGCCGGTGGGCAGGCCGAATACGTTCGCGTTCCTTTCGCGGATGTCGGCCCTTTCAAGATTCCTGAGGGAATCAGCGACGAACAAGTGCTTTTCCTGTCGGATATTTTCCCGACGGGTTTTATGGCGGCGGAAAACTGCAACATCAATCCAGGCGACACGGTTGCGGTATGGGGATGTGGCCCGGTTGGACAGTTCGCATTGGTTAGCGCGTGGATGCTGGGCGCTGAACGCGTCATTGCCATTGATCAAGTTCCTGAACGGTTGGAACTGGCGCGCACCTTTGGCAAAGCCGAAACGATTGATTTCAGCAAAGTGGATGTTTTTGACGCGTTGAAAGAGATGACCGGTGGAGTCGGCCCCGATGCCTGCATTGACGCTGTCGGATTGGAAGCGCACGGAACTACGATGGACGCCATTTACGATCGAGCGAAAGCGGCAATGTATCTGGCAACAGATCGAATCCATGCGCTGCGTCAGGCGATCAATGCTTGCCGCAAAGGCGGAACGGTTTCCGTGCCCGGCGTGTACGGCGGCTACCTGGATAAAGTGCCTTTTGGCGCAGCTTTCGCCAAAGGGTTAACGCTGAAAATGGGACAGACGCACGTGCATCGTTATCTGGCTTCCCTGCTGGATCGTATTCAAAAGGGTGAAGTGGATCCGTCGCGCATCATTACGCACCGGTTGTCACTGGATCAGGCTGCGCAAGGGTACGATGTTTTTGAGCGTAAAGCCGACAACTGCATCAAGGTAGTGCTCAAGCCGTAACACATAGCCTCTATACGAAACCAATGGGAGGGATAAATGCCAAGAGGAGATAAATCAAAATACACGGATAAACAGCAACGCCAAGCCGAGCATATTGAGGAAGGGTATGAAAAACGCGGCGTGCCCCAGGAAGAAGCCGAACAGCGAGCCTGGGCGACGGTCAATAAGATTTCCGGCGGCGGAAAGAAAAGCGGCTCTGGCAGAGGGAAAAAAACAAATAAAGCGCCAATGCAAAAGGGCGGCAAGAAAGGCGGTGCTGCATCAGCCGCGCGTTCCGAAGCAGCAAAATCTGCTTCGGCGAAAAAGGCGGCAAGAACCCGCGCTCGAAATGCCGCCAAAGCTCGCGCGAAGTCTTAACTCAAAGATCAACGTC
>CAYLJQ010000497.1:0-5516 GCA_964383955.1 uncultured Heliomicrobium sp.
GTTGAAAAAAATTTTTAAGGTTTTACAGACAAAGATGAAGCGGAAACGGATCATTGCGACAATAACGTCGGCAATACTGGCTGCCAGGCCTGGCGCACTCGTTCTAAATAGTCACCCTGCGGATTCAAATCAGGTGAAGCCTTGATCGTACTGTCATAAGAAAACAGCGCAAAACCTTGCGCGCCCAATTCCCGCGCGACCTGAATCTTTTCCAGCGCGTGGTCGGCATTTTGTTTATGCGCGCCGATGCCCGCCCAGATTTGCTTGCCAGAGGAAAGTTTCAACGCATTCGTGATTTGACGGCGGAAGGCCTCGGTTTCCGTCGTGTACGCCATTGGACAGGCCACATCCAGCCAACCCCGCCGCATCCATTCCCGCCAGTTCTGAAAGCGCGACCTGGATGCGTCTTCTTCGTTGGCGAAAACAGCGGCGGAAACAACCGCGTAAGGTTTGATGGCTTTGACACCTTTATAAACCCGCTCCACAAGGTCTGTAACCTGCCGCCGCTGGAAGTTGGCAAATTGATCGGGAAACGTAATGACGTAAGTGAACGGATCAAGGCTGACTTGTTCTTCCAGTTCTGCGCGGCGTTCCGGGCTGAGAGTTTTGTCTACTTCCTGGCGAAACAAATCCAACGCCGCACGGCTGTAATCAAAATTGGCATTGGGATACCGCACATAATCGAAATGCAGCCCATCCACACCATAACGTCCGGCGACATCCATCCAGATTTTGATCAGGTTCTCTTTGACTTCCGGATGCGCTGGCGATGTGTACAAGCCTTCCAGTTCAATTCGGTTGCTTCGCGTAAATTCGACCAGTCGCTGCAAGTATTCAGGCGATTTCGGATCAACTGCGTAAAGCTCCTTGCCGATTTCTCGCGGAACCATCAACCATTCCGGATGCTGATAAATCAGATGGCTTTTCGATTGCGGCAACTCTTCAATGTTGGCGACGACGTAAATATTGATCCAGGCGTGAACGCGAATGCCGATTTTGTGCGCTTCATCCACGGCCAGCGCCAGGGGATCGAATTCAAGCGGCTGACCGGCAAGCTCGTCCGCGCGCGGTTCAATCTGTGACCGGTAATACGCGTCGCCACGGCCACGAACCTGCACAATCAAATCCGTAAAGCCGTTGGCTTTGGCGCGCGCTACCATTTCTTTCACGGTTTGCGGCGAAGCCATGGTGTGACGAACCACCCACAGCGCGCGCACTTCGCTGATCGGAGTTTCCGCCGTCGGCAACGCTACGGCAAAAGAATTCCCCGTTTGCTGCACACGAGGCAAAGTCGGTGAAGGCGCGGCAGTTTTCTGCGCCGGAAGCAGCGCGCTCAGCAACAGAATCAGGTACGCGAAAATGATGGTGACAGCTCGTCTCATAAATTCAATACAGCAGGTATTTTCTACGAATCGCCCGAAATCCTTCCAGATCGTTTTCCCACATTTGCTTCAGCGCGCGCGCGTCGGAATCCTGACGGTACGCGTCGTAAATTTTCTGATTCACCAGCAAACGCGTGAACTTATCAACCGCAAAGTCTTTGGAAAACAGCTTTTTCAACTGCACAGCCAACTCCATCCCCAACAGAACCGCTTCGAAACGGTCGCGGTCTGTGACGATGATGTTGACGCCACCGCATTCGACATCTTTGTGAACGCTGGCTTTTGGCGTGAAGCGAACCGGCACGAAGCGCACGCCGGGCAATTTGGCCGAGTTCAACGCTTCGGCAAACTTGCGCCCGTCAATCCAAGGAGCGCCAACCAATTCAAACGGCGTGTCAGTTCCCCGCCCGACAGAAACATTGGTCGTTTCGATCAAACCGACGCCCGGATACAGCGTGGCTTCCGTCAGGCTGCGCATATTTGGCGAAGGATTGATCCAGGTCAGCCCTGTTTCATCAAACCACTGATTTCGCTTCCAGTCTTCAACGCGAACGATTTGCAAGTCAGCATTAATTGCTCGCTCTTTATTGAAAAGCTGGGCAAGTTCCCCAACCGTCATGCCGTGGCGAACCGGAATTTGGTGATGCGCGATAAATGAAAGCTTGTCGTGATCTGCAAGCGGACCTTCGACATCTGTTCCGTTGATCGGATTGACGCGGTCAAGCACGATGAAAGTCTTGCCATTCTTGGCGGCTTCCTCCATCGCCAGGCCCATGGTCGAAATGTAGGTGTAAAACCGAGCGCCAATGTCCTGAATGTCGAACACCAAAACATCAATGTCTTTCAGCATTTCCGCCGTCGGTTTGCGCGTTTCGCCGTACAGGCTGAACACCGGCAAGCCAGTCTTTTCGTCGGTCGAATTGGTGATCTTTTCCTGGTCGAGCGCGCCACGGATGCCATGTTCCGGCGAAAACAGCGCGACAAGTTTCACGTCGGGAGCTTTGTGCAGAACATCAATCGTCGGATTGCCGTCGCGATCCAGCCCGGTGTGATTGGTGATTAATCCCACACGCTTGCCTTTCAGCAAAGCAAAGCCGTCGCGTTTCAGGACGTCAATTCCATTCAACGAATGCGATAACGAGGAAGCAGAAGGACGAGCAAGCTGGGCGGTTGAGGCGACTGTCGCTGCTTCATTTCGTCGCCCAGTCGTTCCGTTACCAAATGGCGCGGCAACGATTGCGGCAGCGACAACCGACGCGATACGCCCACGCAGCGAACTGACATCGGCTGGCTTTTTGGAGTCCAGCTTGGGATGAACACGATTGCTCAGAAAGACAACGAACGTCTGGCTGTTGGGGTCAAGCCACAAACCAGTTCCGGTAAATCCGGTATGCCCGAAACTGCCAATGGGAAACAGGTCGCCTCGGTTTGCCGAAAAGCCGGAGTAAACATCCCAACCGAGCCCGCGTGAATTCCCGTCGCCGTCGTTCCCTGCCGAAGGACGCGGTTCAGTCATGCGCTGAACGCCCATCGGACTCAAGATTCGTCGGCCTTGGTATTCGCCGCCGTTCAAAATCATCTGGCAGTAAATCGCCAGATCATCAGCCGTCGAAAACAATCCTGCATGCCCGGCCACGCCGCCCAGCAGATAAGAGCGCGGATCGTGAACTTCACCACGCATCCAGTGTTCGGTTTCTTTCGCAACGACTTCTCCTTCTTTGGCCGCGCCTTCGCGGCTGCGGTTTTGCTCTACGCCGCCGCGCTGTTCGGTGGGCGCAATTCTGGGTTTGGCCGTCCCCCCCAGGCGTTCGAGAGGCTTGTAGCCCGTGTCTTTCATCCCCAACGGCTGATAGATGTTTTCCAGCGCAAACTGATCAACAGGTTTGCCGCTGACGCGTTTGACCAGTTCAGCCAGCACGATGAAGTTGACGTCGGAGTAAATCATCTTGGACCCGACTTCATTCAGCGGAGCCAGCCGCCAGATGTTCTCTATCGCTTTTTCCGGCCCCTGTTCGTAATCCCGGATGTCATTGTCAGCAACCAAGCCGGAGCGATGGATCAGCAAATGCTCGACGGTGATTGTTCGTTTGCCATTTTCGGCAAATTCAGGAATGTAGCGCGAAACAGGATCGCCCAATCGCACAAGCCCGCGTTCGACCAGTATCATGACCGAAGTCGCCGTCGCTACAATCTTGGTCAGCGAAGCCAGATCGAAAATCGTGTCCGTCGTCATGGCTTCGACTTGAGGTTCCAAGGCTCGATTGCCATAGGCTCTGCGCCAGACAATTTTGCCCTGGCGGCCAACCAGCACGACTGCGCCAGGCAATTGTTTTTTGGCAATTTCGGCTTCGACGATTGTGTCGATATTGGTCAGATGCGTTGGCGACATGCCAACGGCGGAAGGCGCGGTTGTCGTCAGCGTTGCCGTTGAGTTTGGAGATTGAGCAAGAACTGCCTGAAAAGCCAGCAAACAAACCAGCGTAATGATGACGGAGCAATTTAGTCTTTTTTGCATGTTCAGTCGGGGTTTTATTGAGTGAGAAGTTGTCACGGACCAATTCCGTCCGAGTGACAGGGTTGGGGTGCGGAAAGACAATTGAAGCGTAGTTTTACCACAGCCAAACGATTTGGCACACACCAAATTTTTACCAGAGCGTAACTTGACATTCCTCATCCTCAAAACATAATGCCACCAATCGTAATTCACTAAATCCAAGCAGTAAAATTTGTCCGCCAGTCCGCCATAGCTGTCGGGTCATCACGTTTTTAAGACGTTATGGCCAATTGATCCTCTAACCCCTATTTCTTCAAGGGAGATAGTCATGCATAGAAAAAAAAATACCCTTCGGAGCTTGAGCTTACTGCTGATGGCAGAAATGTTCTTGATGTCACTTTTGGTGCTGGCCCAATCCACTTTCGGCACCATTCTGGGAACGGTCAAGGACGCTTCTGGCAGCGTGGTCCCGAATGCCACGGTAAAAATCACCAACATTGACGAAAACACAATCCGAACTGTGCAAGCCAACTCCAATGGCGATTACGAAGCGGTGAACACCAAACCCGGACGCTACAAAATTGAAATTTCGGTTTCGGGCTTCCAAACCTTCGTCGCTTCGGAAGTGGTGCTGGTTGCGCGGCAAACGCTACGCTTGGACGCCGCGCTCACCGCCGGTCAAGTCACAGCCCGCGTTGAAGTTACTGCCAACGCGGGAGTGATTACAACCGAAACGCAAACCATCTCTTCCGCATTTGAGTCCCAGAAAATTCTCAATCTGCCAGCCAATTACCGCGCTTCTGGCAGCACCAGTCCGTACAACCTGATTTCCGCCCTGCCCGGCGTGCAATCCGACAACGGCGGAGCATTTTCGATCCAGGGAGCGCTGCCGTCGCAGTCGCAATTTTCGCTCGACGGCATTTCGACAACAAATGTGACCGGCAATTCCCCGCTGCGAGAAGCGTTTCCGTCAGCGGAATCCATTGCGGAAATTAAAGTGCAGGGCGTCGGGAATGCGGCAGAATACGGCCAGGTCGGCGACGTCACGACAATTTCCAAGAGCGGCACAAACGATTACCACGCGACGGCATTCTGGTTTCATCAAAACCGCGCGCTGGATTCAAACCGCTTTGGCGCACTGACCAAACCACAAAAGATTGGCAACGATTTCGGCGTCAGCGGTGGCGGGCCTGTGTACATCCCGTGGCTGTACAAAGGCAAAGACAAAACCTTTTTCTTCGGAACGTTTGAAGGCTTCCGCTTTCCGCGCGGCGCGACTGTGCAAAACACAGTGCCGACGCAGGCAATGCGCAATGGAGATTTCAGCGGCGAAACCGTGACGGTGCGCGACCCGTTAACCGGACAGGCATTTGCCAACAATCGTATTCCCGACAACCGGATTAGCCCAATTGCAAAACAGATTCTGTCACTGTATCCGTTGCCGAACACTGGTTCGACGACAAAGCTGGGCGTCGCCAATTACATTCGCAACACGTCGAACAATCTCAATTCCAATCAATACGACATTCGCATTGATCATTACCTGACACAGAAACAATCTGTGTTCGCACGGTGGACGCAAAAGAACGTCAACGTGGATAGCCCAAACATCCTATCGCTGCCATCCAGCACCACTTTCG
>CAYLJQ010000498.1:0-5513 GCA_964383955.1 uncultured Heliomicrobium sp.
AACCCGTTGCTTATTGTATCTGATCTTGGTGATAAGGCGATATTTGTTTCCGCCGATGTTGAACACGGTGCAATCGCCTACTGGATCGGCATGCGGAAAGTCGCGTCGCGTTTGGGCCAGATTCAGCCAAAAAGCGTGCTTTGTAATTCGATACCAGTCTTCGAGCGGTTGTTCGGCATCAGAATGAAGTTCCCAAAACTCGCGCAATGCTTTTCGGCTGATGATTCTCATCGTGTTTACCCTCAAACACTGGCTTGTTTACTGAATCAAAATCTATCGCGCCATATCCCGGCAGAACCCTTTGCTGCATTTGTCGGCACCAACAACCAATCACTTTACTCCTCATCGAGGAGTTGAATCCGGCGTAGATGCCGCCCGCCTTCGAAAGGCGTCTCAAGCCAAATACGTACAATCTCCAACGCCGTTTCTTCGTCCAGCATCCGCTGACCCAGAGAGATCACATTAGCATCATTGTGTTGTCTTGCTAGGCGGGCCGTTTCAACATTCCAGCACAAAGCGCAGCGCACCCCTTTGATGCGGTTGGCAGCGATGGCTTCGCCATTGCCTGAGCCGCCGAGGACGATGCCGCGCTCGACTTCGCCGGAAGCTACTGCTTTGGCTGCCGGTCGAATGAAGTCGGGATAATCTACAGGTTCTTCCGAATCCGTGCCGAAGTCTACGACTTCGTGCCCTAACTCCAGGAGCAACTGCTTGATCATTTCTTTGTACTTGAAACCTGCGTGGTCGGAGCCAATTGAAATTTTCATCTGTACCTGCTTCTCCCCCTCAACGAAAGCTACTTTGGAACACCGGGTAATGAAAATCCGGCTGCTGCATCCGTCAACACCAACAACCAATCGTTGCCACGTCCGCTAGTCGGCGGAGTAAATGTCTGAATGCCGAAGCTGTCTTGATCCTTAATCGGATACGCAATTCCATAGCGCGGATCGAACCAGTATTGGCGTTGCTGGTCGGCTTTGATGATGTTTTTGTTCAGAGTGAAGCTTTCTCCGCGAGGCGTATAGAACATGGCGAAGGAACCATCGCTGGCACGCGCGGCTCGCATTTTGGCTCCGCCAGTGGCTTGGCCGTTCAGAATCAAGGTTTGGTCGGGAATCAGTTTGGTGAAGGGAAGAGAGTCAAACAATCGGCGAATGTGGCGCATCTGAAAGGCTCCGGGATGATCCAGAGCTTCGTGCCAGGGGATGTTGGCTCCGATGATGCTGCCGGGCAAACCGAATAAATCGCGCATGCGACTGGGATCGCCGACCGTTCCCGAAGTCACCGGTTTGAACATCTGCCAAATGTTGTTGTTGCCGTATGTGTAACCGCAAGCCCCGGCCAGCAATGACCAGTACGCGGCTTGACGCACGTCGTAATCGTCAAAACGATCAATGCCGCTGGCGTTGCGATTGTAAAAGCCAACGGGAATGCCTTCGTAGCGAGGTTCACCGTCCAGCGTCGGTTTGACGGGCTTCAGCGCATAATCGTTTTCAATGTACAGCCCATTGTCGTGGTCGCGCGCGGCGTGCGAAGACTGCACCATGTTGAAATCCAGCCAAGGCGCGTCGTGCAGTTTGATCGACGACAGCCCCGGCCCGATGGGGTGAAAGGTTTTCAGATGCGTGCCGCCATCGCCTTCGGTCAAGCCCGCAGCCATTGCTTCAATGATCGCGCGTTCAGCGTCGTTGGTGATGGATCGGTCGCCACCCAGAATCCAGATGATCGGTTTGTCTTTGTACCGAGTGCCCAGAAAGCGTCCGTATTCGCGGGCGTTGGTTGGATTGAACGCCGCTTTGTCCCCCACAGTTCTTAATGCCCAATGGCTGCCCCAAGTTGGCAACATCCCAACGAACAAGCCTAACTCTTCGGCTTTGTTGACGATGAAATCTACGTGGCGGAAATAAGCTTCGTTCGGTTTGGCAGGATCACCGTTGGCCAAAGGCAAATCTCCGTAAGGATTCGGAACCGTCAAGCCGCCAAGCTGTGCCAGCAACACGGCTTGAATAACCGTGAAGCCTTTTTGCGCGCGATTGGTCAGATACTGCGTCGCTTCTTCGCGGTTCAGGCGATGAAACAATTCCCACGCCGTGTCGCCCAGGTAAAAGAAAGGCTTGCCATTTTCGTATTGCAGATAACGGCGGTTTTCCGTGAGTTTCAGCTTTGGCGCGGCGGCAAAAACTGTTGTTGGCGCAAGCAGCAACCCGGTGATCAGGCACCAGCAGGCAAGGCGGCGAATCATTGTGCCGTCTCCTTTTTCGGACGCGCCAGATTGAATGTGCCGGTGTAAAACGCGCTGGTGAAGAAGCCTACAAATTCTTTTTCATTGGCGCGGCCAATCCAGTCAAACACGCCGCCGTCCTTTGCGCCAAGATCAGTTGTGCCTTTGAACATGACGACTTTGCCAACTAGGCGGCCTTCCATCTTGATCGAGTATTTGTATGTCCCGCCGCAATCGCCTTCAAACACGGCCAGATAGGTGCCGTCTTTCAATTCGATCTTTGCGTCCAGTTTTTTGCAGATGTCTTTGGGCGGAGTCGTGCCTTGCGCGGGGCTGTAAACGCCCCAGGTTCCAGTCCATTCACCTGCGACTTCAGGCGCGGCAGATTTCGCTGGCGCTACGGGAGCTTGGGCGAATGTGGTGGTGGCACCAACCAGCAAAACAAAACATAGTGAAGTCAACGAAGTCAGAGTTTTCATGAAGTTTCCTTTTTGGGTAGAAGTCGTTTTTCCCACGAAAGCACACGAAGAAGAAAAATATTTTGTTTTCTTCGTGCCGTTTCGTGTGCCTTCGTGGGCGAGTCAAAATCAGCTTTTCGTTCGCCAGTGATCCAGCAGCGGCCCAGTCTTGCCAAACACCGGATCGGTGGTTGGCAGCGCCAATCGCGCGATGTTGTCGTCCACGCGCGGGCGTTCGCCGGATTTGCCGTAATTCATATCCACATTTTGTTGCGGCGGATACGCGCCGACGACGTGAAAGTCGCTGCTTGATCCAAGGTTTTTGTGGCCGACTCCGGCGGGAATCACAATGACATCGCCTGCGCCGATGGTTTCGATGATGCCGGATTCGCCGCCTAATTGAACTTTGGCCGAACCGCCGAATACCAGCAAGGCTTCATGGGCCGTGCTGTGGTAGTGGTGGTAGCTAAAAATTCCGTTTCGCCAGTCGTTGCCCCAATCGTTCGCGTGGATCAAGGCTTCAATGGCCGCCGCCGGATCGTCTTTGGGCAAATTCAACACGCCGGAATAAATCAACACCGCCAGTCGGCTATTGGGAATTGTTCCGGCATCTTTCAGCACGCGCGTGATGACTTGCGGTTTGTTGGTTTTGACCAGTGCGTTAGCCTGGTCGGAGGAGCTTGAACTTTGAGCCTGCGCTCCGATGATGGCAGCGCCGCCGAGCGCGCCCGAAGCGAGAAAATCTCTTCGATTGATATTCATAGAAGTACCTGCTTTGGTTGGAGTTTCGATCACGGCGAGCCTGAATTTACCAGCTTGCTCTGAAAAGAGCCAAGTATTGGCAATGATTTGGCACTGGAAGTTGGCATATTCGGGAATCTTCTTTTACAGTGTCTGCTCAATTCGTAATCCCTTTCAAAAAACAAAGAATAATCGTCCGGCAGTAAGCTCCGCATTTACTGCCAACCCCTCAATTCGAATCAGGAGACAACAATGCTGGAAAAGAAAATCAAACGTTTTGTTTTGGTCGCTGCCCTTGTGCTGATGGCTTCATGGGCTGCCACAAACGGGGTCGCGCCGGTCAATGGCCAACAAGCGCAAGCACCCGCTCAGCCGCAAGCCGCTGCTGAAGAAACCATGGAACAGAAATACAAAAATATTCAGGCGCTGAAAGGGCTGCCCGCGTCGCAAATGCGCGCAATGATGAATTACATCAGTGCTTCCACTGGAATGACCTGTGCGGAATGTCACGTCAAAAATGGCGACCAGTGGGCATTTGAAAAAGACGACAACAACCACAAAGTCATCGCTCGCCGAATGATCACGATGACGATGGACATCAACAAAGCCAGTTTCAACGGACGCACACAAGTGACTTGTTACACCTGTCATCAAGGCCATGATCACCCGTCGCACGTTCCGCCGCTCGTTGCAGCCAAAGCTCCAGAAGCTCCGGCGACTCCCGCTGCTGCCCCGAAAGCTGACGAGATTCTGGCCAAATACACCCAAGCCATCGGTGGCAAAGAAGCGATTGAAAAGGTGAAAACGCGCGTTATCAAAGGCGTCAGTGTGGCGGCCAACGGGCAAAGCTTCCCGCTGGAAATCAACTACGGCGGAACGGACAAATACACGCTCAGCGTGGCTTTGCCACAAACGCCGACAACACAAAAATTCAATGGCGCTGGCGGCTGGCTGAAAAATTCGCGTGAAGACCGCGCGATGGATAGCTCAGACATTACACGCGCAAAATCATTGGCATGGAGCTTGGAGCCTGCCCAGTTGAAAGAGCCGTATTTGCGATTGGGTTTCGCCGGAAGTGAGAAAGTCGGTGAGAAAGATTGCTGGGTTTTGCAGGGACGGTTACAAGATGGCCGCCGCGTTCGGTTTAGCTTCGACAAAACTTCCGGCTTGTTGCTGCGCCGTGTCGTTCAGATCGTCACTGCCATCGGTATTGATCCGGAGCAAACCGATTACGATGACTATAAGGATGTTGACGGTGTGAAAGTTCCGCATTTGATTACGACGACGTATCTGGATCGAAATTACAACTCAACCCGAAAGTTCACGGAAATCAAACACAATGTAAAAGTGGATGATTCCTTGTTTAGTTTGCCTGCAAAGCAGTAGAAACATTTTGGCAAACAACAAAGGCCCGCTGCTGTACAGCAACGGGCCTTTGTTGTTTTGAAGAGTGATTCAATTTATTGATAGCGCCAGAACCAGCCGTTGCGGTCATAGTAACCAACCGCATGAAATCGTCCGAAGCGGTCGTAATAACCGACCAACCGGTTACCACCGAAGGATTGATATCGCAGCATACGCTGGCGATCAAGCTGGCGAATTCGGTTCAATTCCTGCCGCTCAAATCTGCGTTCCAGCCGTTCAGCACGGCGGTCTTGCCGTTCTTCCCGGCGATCTTCTCTTCGATCACGTCGCCAATCCTGAGCGTCAGCAGTTGTGAATGCGCCAACACCCAAAATAAAGCTGCCCGTAAGAGCTAACGACATAATGCTTTTTTTCAACATCTCTTTTTTCATAACTCCTCCTTCTACTTTCTATTGTTTTCAACCTCGCAAATAACAATTGCATGCCCCGTGCCATTCCCAAAGGAAGCAGAAGAAGTCATTCTGAATCATAAGTTTAGGTTACTAAAGTTACTTTTATGAGGATTTTATAGATACGAAACAGAGTACAGCGAACCGATATCGGGTGTTTCGCAAAAGAACTCCTGATTGAATAGAAAACATCATTGAACTTTGCTTAGGGCAGCGCGAACGCGACAACAGAATCCCCACGTTTGGTGCCCAGCTTGCCGTGACCTCCGGCGCTGATCA
>CAYLJQ010000499.1:0-5510 GCA_964383955.1 uncultured Heliomicrobium sp.
GCCGACAATGACAGCATCCAGCAAGGTGAAGGATGACGAGTTTCCGGTTTCAGTCTTGGCGGGGTTAGAGATTGCCTGGCTCATGGGTTCCTCCGTTTGAAGACGATGATCGAAAGTAAAAGTGCGAATGAAATGATGGTCGTCCAATTGCCGAAGCGGCGAACTGGTGTTGAGCGAAATTCCAGCGTGACAGCGTGCTCGCCCGCAGGCAGGTCAACCAGAATGTTTTTGATTTCGCCTTCGTGGATGGGCGCAGTTTTTCCGTCAATGGTCGCTGCCCAACCAGCGAAGTTCCGTGTGCGAAACTGCAGTTGATCGTTTCCTGTCAGATTGACTTGAAGCTGGCGAAACTCCGGCGTCCAGCGCTCGACGTTGATTGAACCTTTCCCGGCGGCAAGCTGCACAGGCTCCATCGGCGGATTTTCGCGCGAAGCTCCGCGCGGCAACGTGGCGTAGTTGTAATGCTGCAAATTCGGCTCGAAGGATTGCGCGCGCCACATCGGCCAAGCGACGTAATACCCGCTCATCGCCAGCACACTAATCAGTACCGCGACCGGTAGGGAGCGAGTTTTGACCAAAAAACAATTGAGCCAGCCACGCTCCCTACCGGTCGCGGTACTGACTCGATCCGTAGCGGCTCCAGCTATCATTGCCATCGCAAAGCTGGTCAGGGTCAGCATTCGCCACGAGTACACACCAATTTCGATTTTCGGAATGAACCGTCCAATTGGCGCGGAAAAGGTTGTCATCAAAAAACTGGCCAGCAATCCAGCGGAAATCCACAGCCAGAGCCGAGCGCGTCGTTGTTTGAAACTCAACGCGACAATTGCACAAACCAGAATCGCTGTCAGGTTGAAAGCCCAGATTCGGTCCAGCCTGACAAAAAATGGATTGCCGATGCGGTCATAAACCGTCTGCGAATAATCAAACACATAGCTGGCGTGATACGGCCAAACGCGCTCAACGTCATCACCGTTGACCAGTCGCTGTTCGACAATCGCCGGATAAAAGTACGCCGCAGCAAGCATCGAACCAAAGATCAGCGCAGCAGCGATGAAACCCAGTTCGCGCCACTTCCCTGCTCTGATTGCTGAAACTGCCAGACACGAACCAAAGACCAACAGGAATTGATACGCCGTCGGTGGATGCGTCCACAAAAAAGCTCCGAAGCTTGTTGCTAATCCGGCAATGCTAAGCCACCCGCTCCGCGTGGCCTCAGCATTCTCTGCGCCTCTGCGGTGAATTAAGTTCTCAGCAAATAACAAACACAGGGGAACCCAAACAAAGCTGGTGAATTCCGAAATTGCTCCGCGCTGATATTGATTCAACAAGTGATAGGGCGCGAAAACATAAACTACCCCTGCCATCAGCGAAGCCGCGCGCGACAGCGATTGCCGGGCGTAAACAAAAATCGCCGCCGCCGAAGCCAGCATTGCCAACCAGTAAAACCCCGCCCAGGCTTTCCACCAATCGCGCGCGACGAAATACACAGCCGAAGTCAGGTAATACACGCCGGGCGGATAAAAGCTCGTGGTCGGCGCGCCATATCCGTGCGTATTTTCATCCCAACGCGGATAAACGATGCCTGCTGACAAGCTGCGCCAAAAGGCGTTCATCTGGTTGTAATGCATCCACGAATCATGCGTGACAGGCATTTCCCCGCCGCAGCAACCGACCTTTTGATCTTCGCCGATGACGAAAAACGGCAGCACGGCAATCGAAGTCATCACAACCAGCAACAGCAAGATTGCCAGTTTTGACTTCCAGGTGAATTTTTCAGATTCGACAGCGATGGGTGAACTCATTGGGCGCAGATTCTGTCACACGAAATTCAATCGGCAAAGAATTCAAAGCAACCGTTGTGCCGCCTCTGGGGACGCACGCTTCCAGCGTGCAGTTTCGGCTTCAGGCGCTTTCCTGCCGTCAAGGGTGGGCATTTTGCCAAGCCTGCACGCTGGAAGCGTGCGTGCCCAGGCCTGACACTTGAAAGCTTTCGCCGACACCTGAACCGGTGTGCTAAATTACGCACGCACTTCTATATTTCATATCAACTCAGAGGAAAAATCATGGACGCATTTCGCGAAAGCATGCTGCAACTGATCACGCATACTTCAACCAATTTGCCGCCCGACGTTCGCCGAGCCATGGCCAGCGCAATGGGCGAAGAGCAGGGCGGACGTTCGCTGCAAGCCCTGAATGTCATCGCCACAAACATTGACATGGCCACCGACAACGAAGGGCCGATTTGCCAGGACACTGGCTGGCCCACGTTCGAAATCAAAACTCCGGTGGGCGCAAACCAGATTGTGATGAAAAAGCTGATCAAGGAAGCCGTCGCCGAAGCCACCAAACGCGGCAAGCTGCGCACGAATTCCGTGGATTCGCTGACAGGCGTCAACGCCAGCGATAACCTTGGTCCGGGCACGCCGACCATGCATTTTGATCAGTGGGAAACCGAAGACGAAATCGAGGTCAAATTGCTGTTGAAAGGCGGCGGCTGCGAAAACAAAAACATTCAATACTCGCTCCCGACAGAGTTAGCTCACTTGGGCAAAGCCGGACGCGATCTGGATGGCGTTCGCAAATGTATTTTGCACGCCGTTTGGCAAGCGCAAGGGCAAGGATGCAGTGCCGGTGCCGTTGGCGTGTGCATCGGCGGCGACCGTGCGCAAGGATATCTAAACGCCAAAGAGCAGCTTTTCCGTTTGCTTGACGACACCAATTCGATTCCGGAACTGGCCAAGCTGGAAGAGTACGTGATGCAAACCGCGAACACCTTGGGCATCGGCACAATGGGTTTTGGCGGCGGCGTGACCTTGATCGGTTGCAAGATTGGCGTGCTCAACCGATTGCCCGCCAGCTTTTTTGTGTCGGTGGCGTATGACTGCTGGGCCTTCCGTCGGCTGGGCGTGGTGCTGGATGCCAAAACCGGCGAGATCAAACGCTGGCTTTATCGCGACGATGAAAAGCCTGCCATCAAGATGACGCAGAACGGCGGCTTTGTTCGAACCGGCAAGGAAAAAGTGCTGCGCGCTCCAATTACGGAAGAGCAAATCCGCGACCTGAAAGTCGGTGATGTCGTTCTGGTTTCCGGCGAAATGCACACGGGTCGAGACGCCATCCACGCGCATTTGATGAAAAATCCTCCGCCTGTGGATATGAATGGCAGCGTGCTGTACCACTGCGGACCTGTCGTGCTGAAAGATGGCGACAAGTACCAAATCAAAGCTGCAGGCCCAACCACCAGCTTCCGCGAAGAACCCTATCAAGGCGAGATCATCAAGCGCTACGGCGTCCGGGCCGTCATCGGCAAGGGCGGAATGGGCGCAAAGACTCTGGCTGCGCTGAAGGAACACGGCGCAGTGTACCTGAACGCCATTGGCGGCGCGGCCCAGTATTATGCCAAGAACATTGATGAAGTGCTGGGCGTAGATCTGCTGGAATTCGGCATTCCCGAAGCCATGTGGCATCTGCGCGTAACGGACTTTCCAGCGATTGTAACGATGGATGCGCATGGCAATTCGCTGCATGCGGATGTCGAAAAGGCTTCGGCGACCGTGCTGGCAACGCTGGGTGAGCCGGTATTCTAATTTCGACCTTTATCACGCCTCGGAGAAACTATGAAACGATTATCCTCGATCTATCTGGCTGTTGCTGTTTTGATTGTTGCGTTGTCATTTCAAGCGGCAGCGCAAGGTCCAGCAACCGGCAACGGCCTAGCCGCGGCAATCAACCAGGAATTGGAAAAAGTCTTCAAGCCCAACGAACCCGGCGCGGCAGTCATCGCCATCAAAGACGGGCAGGTCGTGTTTCGAAAAGGTTACGGAATGGCGAATCTGGAACTTGGCGTGGCGATCGAGCCGGATATGATTTTCCGCATCGGTTCGATCACCAAGCAGTTCACAGCGGTTTCGATTCTGATGCTGATGGAACAAGGCAAACTTTCCCTGAGCGACGAAATCACCAAGTTCCTTCCCGATTACCCCACGCAAGGTCACAAAATCACGATTGAACATTTGCTGACGCATACGTCCGGCATCAAAAGTTACACCGGTCTGCCGGAATGGCGTCCGCTGTGGCGCAAAGATTTGAAGATGGTGGAGCTGATTGACCTGTTCAAAAACAAACCAATGGAATTTGCGCCGGGTGCAAGCTGGAACTACAACAATTCGGCGTATGTGCTGCTGGGTGCGATCATTGAAAAGATCACCGGACAAAGCTATGGCGATTTTGTCGAAAAGAACATCTTTGCCCCGCTGGGCATGAAGCAGTCCTTTTACGACAACACAGCGCGCGTTATCCCGCGCCGAGCCGCCGGGTATTCCAGAGGCCAGGGCGGTTTCGTCAACGCCGAATACCTGAGCATGTCTCATCCGCACGCGGCAGGTTCGTTGATGTCCACGGTGGACGATCTGGCGAAGTGGGATGCGGCGCTGTACACCGAAAAACTGGTCAAACAGGAATCGCTGAAAAAAGCCTGGACGCCCTTTGTGCTGAATGACGGCAGACCGACCAAATACGGTTATGGCTGGGGTGTTACCACACTGGAAGGCGAGCGGATGATCACCCACAGCGGCGGCATCAATGGCTTCACCTGCGACGGAGTCAGGCTGCCTGACTCAAAAGTTTACGTTGTCATTCTGACCAATCGCGATTCTGGTGTAGGCCCTCTCACGCCAAAGATCGCTGCAATGGTTGCGGGTAAATCGCTGCGTGATCCTGTGGCAACCAAGCTGCCGCCAGCGACTCTGGACAAATATGTCGGCGTCTATCAGCTCAGTGAAAAGGCGGACGTCACCGTTACACGGGAAGGGGAATCGCTCTTTATCCAACGGCCAAATGGTCTCAAACAAGAAGCTCTGCCCATCTCAGAAACCGAATTTTTCCCGAAGGCGCAGCCCGCGGCGCGCATCCGCTTCAAGCTGCAAGAAAACGGAGCAATTTCCGCTATCGTGCTGCCTTCTGGCATGGCTCCGGATGACGAAGCCAAAAAGACAGACAAGACTTTGCCCAAACCGAAAGAAGCCGCCACGGTGGATGCGGCAACGTTTGACCGCCTGACCGGCGAATACGAACTGATGCCCAACTTCATCCTGACCATCACCAAAGAAGGCAACAAACTGATGGGACAGGCGACGGGGCAATCAAAGCTGGAGCTTAAGCCGGAATCCGCAACCAAGTTCAATGTGCCTCAAGTCGGCGCTGTCATCGAATTCGTGGTCGAAGCCGACAAAGCAACCAGCTTGATCTTGAATCAAGGCGGCCAGAAAATGTCTGCGAAGAAGATCAAATAGTCCGAATACTAAAGAGGGTTTTTATGTCTCAGGCACAAGCCGAAATACTTCCTGACATTCGCAATCTGATCACGGAGGATGACGAGCCGGTGGACAACCTTTTTTCAGAAACTCAGCAGCGATTGTTAACGGAACCGCTTTACAGTTCTTGGTCAGGCAATGGTCGCACGTTTTTAGCGGCGGCAAACGTCGGAGTGTTTTACCTGGCCCGTAACC
>CAYLJQ010000500.1:0-5510 GCA_964383955.1 uncultured Heliomicrobium sp.
ATTTTGTTTTTACAGAAGCGGTACAACGAAGCGATCAATGCCTATGTCGCAGCGCAAAGCTATGATTCGACTTGGGCAGTTCCTCGCGCCAGTTTGGGCAATCTGTTTTTGAATGTGAATCGCCCGAACGAAGCGCTGGATGAGTTACAGATTGCGGCAAAGCTGGAACCCCGAAGCTCCATCATCCATAACAATCTGGGCACGGCATATTTGATGCTGCAAAAACTGGATGCTGCAATTGCCAACTACCAATTGGCGGTTCAGTTTGACGACCGCAATGCGCAAGCGTTTTCGAATCTGGGCGTCGCTTACTACCGGCAAGGTCGTATGGATGAAGCGGCGAATGCGTTTAAGAAAGCCAGCGAACTGGAACCCGACAACGCAATGTTTAAGAATGCTCTGTCTGATGTGCAGAAAAAAGGCGGCAAAGGCAAAGAGAAAGACGAAAAAGGGAAAAAGAAGAAAGGCTGAATCGCGAGTAGTCGGTAGACGGTAGTCTGTAATTTTCTTCAGAACTGGCTTCCGTCTTCCGACTTCCGACTACTCTATGAACAATAATCTGATCGGCAAAATCGTCTGTGGTTATCGAATCGTTTCTGAAGTCGGTGAAGGAGGAATGGGTAAGGTTTACTTGGCCGAAAGCGCTTTCCTGACAGAATACAAGCAACAAGTCGCCATCAAAACTCTGACCGGGTATGCCACTAGCGAACGGCAAGCGGCATTGTTGCGCGATTTGTTCATTCGCGAAGCCAACCTGCAAGTTCAATTCAAACATCCGCATATCGTCAGCGTCATCCAATTCGCCGTCGAAGGCGACCAGCACTTTTTGATTCTGGAATACATGCCCGGTTATCAGCATAAAAACCGGCGCATTTCGAACGTGGCCGAAATGATTGCTTATGAAACCGGCCCGATTCCGCACAAACGCGCCTTGAAGATTTTCGTCCAGGCGCTGGATGCCATGCAGTATGCGCATAACTTCAAATACCGATGGGAAGGCGAAGAGCGCGTCGGTATCGTTCACCGAGACATCAAACCTGCTAACATCTTGATGATGGACACCGAAACCGTCAAAGTCAGCGATTTCGGAATCGTCAAAGTTCAGCAAACCAAAACCGTCACGCAAAAATTGACGCCTGGAACCAGCGCCTATATGTCGCCTGAAGCCATTTTGGGGCCGCAGCAATTTGGCTTGGCCGACCTGGATGCGCGGTCGGATATTTACTCGCTAGGTATCACGCTATTTGAAATGCTGGCTGGGCGATTGCCGTTTGCGCCTGACCCTGAAACCAGCCCGGACGTTTCGCTTCGTCGCAAACACGTGTCCGAAGCGCCTCCGCCGCCATCGGCATATTACCCAGGCATTCCCAAAGAGTTGGACCAGCTTGTCATGCGCGCTTTGGCAAAACGCCCGGAGCAGCGCTTTCAGTCTGCAGATGAATTTAAGGAAGCCATTTTGTCGCTGGATGGTTCCTTGGGCATAGAGCTAGGGCAGAAGCGAACTACGCGGGCATTTACCGCCGGAGCATCAGCCGCCGCAACCGAGCGACTGGAAAATTCGCCAACCGGAACGAATGTCGTAGTTCAAACTGATTCGGGCAGGCTGACAAACGCCGCAAGCCTGGCGCGTGGAACTGCTGTGGCAACAGGTGCGCGGCCTGGCAGCTCAAAAATGATCTGGTTAATTGGCGCACTGGTTCTGTTGCTAGGCGGCGCTGCAGCAGCCTTCTTCCTGAAAAATCAGAATGAGGCCCAGCAAGGAGCGACCAATATTGGCGGAGCTGGCAGCACAACGGTGACCGTGCCTGAGGGCCTGGCTTTGATCGAAGGCGGCGATTTTATGATGGGGCGTAATGTAACTGACGCGGAAAAGGACCTCATCATCACGATACCCTCCGGTCCAATCAAAATTTTCAGCTACGATTATCCGGCTCATCCGGAGCAAGTGAAGAAGTTCTTTTTGGCCAAAACAGAAGTCTCAAATGCGGAGTATGCCGAGTTCGTCAAAAGCGGCCACCCGGCTCCCGAAAACTGGCAAGGCTCGGAACCTCCGGCCAATGCTGGACAGGTTCCGGTTACGCATGTCACGTATAAAGACGCAGTCGGCTATTGTGCCTGGTTGACGACAAAGCGCAATGACGGATTTGTGTACCGCTTGCCGACAGAAAAGGAATGGGAATTTGCCGCCCGTGGAAAGGATGCCGGAACGCCGAATGGCAAAATGAATCTTTACCCCTGGGGAGATCAATGGATTGAGGGGGCGGCAAATACAAAAGAATCGCGGCTGGCATATTCGCGCAATGTTGATACGTACGCTGATCGCGCAACGCCAACCGGTATTCTGAATTTGGCAGGAAATGTGTTTGAGTGGACGGCCACGGATTTTAGCCATTACCCAGGCAGTGATCGCCAAACGCCGCGTGAACCAGGCTATCAGGGAACGTACCAAGTCGTTCGTGGCGGTGCGTTCGATTACCCCAAAGAAGCCGCTATGACGACAACACGTCTTTGGGCAAAGCCTGAAGATAAAGGGCCAAGCCTGGGATTCCGCTGCGCTGCCGAGCCAAAACGAACAAGCGCTGTCCCCCGCAAATCTGTGGCAAAGAAGCTAAGTAACGAAATTGCAATGGTCTGGTCACGCCTGAATCAAGGCGTGACCAGAAGAGTGAATTCTGTGAGCCGCTAAATTCTGTTTTGATAAGATGTTCGTTACTGAATTCCGGCTGGCAAACTGGAACCATTGCGGTCGGTGGCAATTCCCCAACCGTTTTCAATTCCGCCGATGAAGCCGTGAAACTGAATCTCCTCTCCAGCCAAAACCAGCAAGACATCGCCAGCGCTGACGCCCGGATTTTCCAGTTTGAATTTGACTACGGTAGCGATGCCGTTTTGTTGTTCAACGGCTTCATAGCTCAGATCGTTAAAATCAATAACCAGAGTTTGAGAGTTTGAGATTTCGCTGCGTCCTTGTTCAGGCATTTTTCTCCTTCAAATGCGTAGCGCAGGTTTTCCAACCTGCGCGGTTTTGTCATCAGGCCACTGGTTGTCACCAAAGAATTTCTAAAGCAATTCATTCGCAGGTTGGAAAACCTGCGCTACACTGCTTAGTTAGCTGCCAGCCAGTTCAGCAATTCTTTGGTGCTGAGTGGCGTTGATGAAGTTTTGAAATTTTCAGCCTTACCAAGTCGCTGATAGATTTCCGAAATTCGTTCTGTTTGAAACTTGCCGCCTGTGTTATGAATCAGCAGCGGCGTCAGCGGCGCAAGTGTTACAGCAGTCGCAAAATCTCCTGCACGGCGAATGCCCGGAATCGGCAAGTGCGCCAGAAATTCCTGGTCATTTGCGGAATCCAGTTGCGCCGCATCAACAATCATCCGATCAATTTTTGGAGCCAATCCTCTGGCCAATAAAGCCAGGCTTCCGGTTTGGCCAAGCGCAACGACGCTTACGTCTCTGCTTTTTCCCTGCAAATACGCAAGCGCCGTCAAAATGTCCTGCACTTCATTGGCTACATCTGTGCGATTGTATGTGGTGAAGTAACGATACTTTTTCGCCTGCTCCCAATCTTGCGCCGCCCACCCTTGGGGAACGTATCCGACAAGGTAACCGGCATCAGCCAATGACATCATCAAGTCACCAAGCTGGCCGTCCGATGGTGCCAAAAGCAGAACCGCTTTGCCGGTTTGTTTAGCGGGTTGCATCTCCCATAAGAAAGCTCGATCCCCTTTTTCGCGTCTGGATAAGATGAGTTTTGTTGAAGTAGTTGCGCTGTGGAGTACTGTTTCGATGTGGTGGAGTATTTCAGGCGCTGAGGCGATGACCGTTTCCGAGTTTGGTGTTTCAGCCATCAGCGAGAATTTGAACGCCGTGCCAAATTGTTCTTTGAATGATCCCAAATCGGCAGCAGTCTTCGGTTGCGCTTCGTTCAGTTGGAGTTTGCGCTGTTCAATCAGGCTTTGCGTCAACTGCTCTTCGTCCAATTCATTTTCAGGGCGAGGGCGGTTGTCAAACACCAGCAGTTCGGGCAGGGAAGGGATGCTGACGTTGCGTTCCTTGATGGGCGTTGCTTCCGGGCGATTCAGAAACCAGCGCGCAAACCACCCATAAACGGCTTCGCGGCTTTGCTGGTTGTAATTGTGCGGCGCATCCATCTGAACGGCTGTCAGGTTCTTCTCGGCTCCGAAAAGCCTGTAGATGCTGCGAACAGCGGGGAATTCCGAAGTCATCGTATTTTTGGTCCAGTCGCCGGTCGCCGAAACCATCATCATCGGTCGTGGAGCCATCAGTGCGGCAAGTTCGACGTTATTGGTGTCAATTCGCAGGTTGGGCGCGTTCTCGCACAAACTGCCGCCCTGCATCAGAAACGAAACCATATTCACTGGCGCTGACAAGCTGATTCGCTCGTCCACAGCCGCCAACAGAAAAGTCTGTGTGCCGCCGCCCGATTCGCCCGTGCAGGCAATCCTTGAAGCGTCTACTTCCGGCAGGGACGTCAAAAAATCCACGACTCGAATGCTGTTCCAGAGCTGAAGCCCCAGCAGATTGATTCCCCATAAAGCTTCAACACCCGTTGCGTTATGGTCGGCAAACTTGTGTGTGATCGTCGAACTGTCGTTGTAGCCAACCATGTCGTAGCTGAATGCCACGTACCCTTGCCGGGCAAAACTGATTGCGCGCGCTGGGCCAGAATGGTTTGGCTGATTTTCCAGCCGTCCATAAGCCCAATGTCCGTGCGGGCATAAAACCGCTGGCAGCTTTCCGGTTGCATTCTTCGGGCGATAGAGATTTCCCGTCACGTAAAAGCCGGGATAACTTTCAAAGTACACTTTCTCGACCGTGTGATCTCCGCGATCCAGCTTGCCGAAAATAACTGCTTTGATCGGTTGCTTGGCCGGCATTGGCCACAATCCGGCGCTGACCAAAATCTGCTGTCGCAATTCAGCAGCCCGGGCCAGCCAGGCTTCCTTGGTTTTGTATTCAGGGAGCGAATAGGTCAGATCCAAGTGGCGAATTTCACGGCGGCTGTCAGTGGCGGGAATTTCCTGTCCAAAGCCTTGAACCGAAAAAATGGACATCAAAAGAAATAACGCGGCAAACAATCGAGTGTTTTTGTTCATGGTCTTGTCCCAGCCCGTAGCGGCGGCGAGTTTCATTTTGACGATTGATGGGCTGATGAATCTTCAGCCGAGTTTTGAGTGATTTGTCCGGCGGCGTCTTCGCCCAGACGCTCTCGCAAGAACTTAACTGAGTTTTGGTATGCCTCATCAACCTGTTTTTTTCGATAACTATCAAACTCTTCCCATTTGTCGTTTACCAATACTTCGATCATTCCCGTATTCGGGTTTTCTCGTGTCTGAAGAGACATCAAAAAGCTCCTAATTGGTTTTCTTTGGTGTAATCAACTCGATAAGCAACCTCATTATCTTCTGTAGCAGAGATTTTTCCAAATTGAGGAATGTGTATCTTTTTTGAGTAGATTATTAGGTTACAGGTAGGACTATTGGCAAACG
>CAYLJQ010000501.1:0-5507 GCA_964383955.1 uncultured Heliomicrobium sp.
AAAAGAAAAGAGGATGCTGACAGGCCAATTATGACGACCAAACTATTTTGGAATGATGCTCACCTGAAGCAATTCACTGCGCTCGTAGAAGATGTATTCACCCAAAACGGGAAAACAGCAGTCGTGCTGAACCAAACTGCTTTGTACCCGGAAGGCGGCGGCCAGCCAGCCGACAGAGGCTGGATCAATTCCTTTCCGGTCGTTGATGTCCAAACAGGCGAAGACGGGCGAATCATTCATCAGCTTGGTGAAGTTGCCGAAATCGCTGTCGGCGAAGAAGTCGTTGGCGAAGTGGATTGGCTTCGCCGCCGCGAAATGATGCAACAGCACACCGGGCAGCACATTATTTCGCAGGCATTCTTTCAACTTTACGGAGCCGAAACGCGCGGCTTTCGCATCAACGACCGCCTGACGGAAATTGACCTGACGCTGGAACTTCAGCCGGAAGAAATCGAACAAGCCATCATTCGCGCCGAAGAATTGGCCAACAGCATTGTTTTCGACGACCGCGAAATTCGCATTCACGAAGTCTCTCCCGAAGAAGCCACAAAGCTGCCTCTGCGAAAAGAAAGTTTTATCACCGACTGCATTCGTGTGATTGAAATTGACGATTTTGATTGGTCGCCTTGCGGAGGTACGCACGCCAAACGAACCGGCGAAGTCGGCTTGATTGCCGTTCGCGCCTGGGAACGCGCCAAGAAAATGACTCGGCTGCATTTCGTTTGCGGTTCGCGCGCGCTGAAAGATTATCGTCTGGCAAACAAATCCGCCGAAGCCGTGGCGCTGAAACTTACCGTTGGCCGCGAAGAAGCGGAAGCTTCGGTCGCTCGGTTGATGGATGATAACAAACGGCTTTCGCGCAGAGTTCGCGAGCTTGGCGAAATTGCCGCCAAGGTCGAAGCGGCGGAATTACTGGCTTCAGCAGCGGCGAGCAATGGGCAGCGAATTGTCGAAAAGATTTTTACTGACCGTGATTTTGAAGAAGCCAAGCTGATCGCTCATCGCTTGGTGGATGGCGAAAATGTTATTGCACTGCTGGCTGTGCGCGAAGCTGAAATGGTTCGGCTGGTGTTTGCCCGCTCGGCCAATGTCGCAGCAGATATGAACGCATTGATGAAAGCCGCCTGCGAAAAGCTTGGTGGACGCGGTGGCGGCAAGCCGGATTTTGCACAAGGTGGCGGCGCAAAACTGGATGAGTTGTCAGCCGCTTTGAGCGCCGCTAGAGGCCTGATCACTTAATCCCGATGGTTACCGAATTGCTTACATCTCCGTTTCGCGCAATGTTGATTGGGATCATACTCTTTGTAGCATGCTTGAGTCTGCTATTTATTGCCTATCCATGGGCTACTTATTATGGAAATTTCCACTTTGACTGGCGACCTACACTTATATCGTACTTAATTGTTGCTGCCCTTATAGGAATTGGTTCTGGAGTAACTGATATCTTGCTTAGAAATTCAATTCTATCTGCTCCGGTTCGGAGCGTTATTTGTGCAGGTATTGTCTTTTCTTTCGTGTTGCTAGTTGCATTGCTCTTTGGGCCTATGGGGGTTGAAATTCCGGGAACGCGCGTACGTGGCATTTTCTTCTCAGAGTGGCGATTCATTAATTTTATAGGGTATCTCGGTATTCCCTTATCGGTAATTGTGCTCCTATTTGAATTGGCTGCAGGGCGAATGTCTGCAAAGCAATGAGAGGCTCCATCCCAGACTGCAGGCTCTATGAGGTGGTCACGTTACGGCGTAAGTGATTCCGCAGCTTGACGATTACACCTACGATGCGCTGAACCGGAATACCTCCATAATCGAATCGAGTCTGCCTATTTGACCGCAATTATCACCGAATTGCTCATAACTCCATTTCGCGAAATGTTGAGCTTGTGAGTGCCGGAAGTGATTCCCGTCGGAAAGACGATGTTCAACTGGTTCAACCCGGTAAAGCCGGGCGCTCGGCCGGCGTAGCTAACTATCACCGGTTGATCGTCAATCGTAGCCAGAACGCTGGCCGCAACATTGCCGTCAATGTCAGTGGCGTCTTCTCCTAAGCCTGTACCGAAAACAGCAATCACGTTTGCTTGGCCGTTGTTTTGCGTTGCGTTGAAAGGCGCTGCGGCAAAGCTAAACGCATCCAGAGCCGCTGCCGGGCCGGTGCCGCTGGCGTTCGTTGTGAAAATGGAAATCGCGCTTTGGGAAACGATGGTTGCGCCTGTAACAGTTTGGCCGCCGTTTGTGAATTTCAGCAGGGCGGGACCGGGCGCTGTTCCTGCGGGAATCTCAAAATTGACTTGAGTTGGCGAAACGAAAAACAGTGGCGACAAACGTTCGACGCCTTTGAAATCGAGGACTGAAACGGACGCTCCGCCAAGAAACGTTGGGAGCAGGGAAGTTGTGGCTCCGAGCGTTGTGTTTGCCAAATTCACACCAAACGCAGCCGCAATGGATTTGCCTGCGATTGCCGAAAAGCTAAAGCTGGCGGCAGAAACCGTTCGCGGGCCAGCTTGCGCCGCAGTTGCGTCAACGATGTACAGCCCGCCATCCAGATCGCTCAGTAGCACTCGGTCGAGGCCTAAAAAAGGATACACGCCCCAACAACCATCAAAGCCATTGTTCGCGCCGGGATAGGTATCGTAACTGCCAAGCAGTTTCGGCTGACGCGGATCAGTGATGTCCAGCACGACCAAACCGGCTTGATACCAGGAAACGAACAATAGATTGCCGATGATGTAAGGGTTGTGCGCCGAAAACGAACTCAGCCCCAGTGATGCCGCTGTAATGGTTGAAAGCAGAATCGCATTGGCCGGGTTTGAAATATCGAACAGGCGTATGTCTCCATCAGTAGTTTCGCGCGCGCTGGCCAGCAATTTCCCGTCATTGCTTGGCCAACTGGCGTGCGAAGAAGTGCCTGAATCAAACGAACCAAGCAGCGGCGGCGCGGCGGTCAGAACATTGGTGACATCGTAAATATCCGTCTTGCCGTTCCAGCCCGAGGTGAACAATCTGTTGTTGACGCAAACGATGGCGTGAATGAAGCGCGTATCGGTGGTTTGAATGTCTCTTACGAACACAGGATTTCGCGGGTCGCGCACGTCGAAAACTTTGATGACGGTTGTTCGCGAATCGGCTTCGTATAGAACTCCGTTGGCGACAAACAATTCGTGAACATTCGGAAAGCCGTTTTTGGTTTCGTTGATTTGACTGAGCAAAACGGGATTGGCAGGATTCCGCACGTCCACGATGTGCAAGCCGCCGCGGCTTTCGCTGGAAAAATATCCAATGCCGTTAATGACCATGACATCCTGAAAGCGACCGCCTTCAGTTGGGATGTAATTGCCAACCAATCTGGGTGCCGCCGGATTGCTGATGTCAACGATCATCAAGCCGTTGCCGTTGAACGATCCCAGGTAGGCATAATTGCCTTCGCCCCAAACGTCCGCATAACGGTTGTCGCCATCGAAAGGATCAAGTCGGCCTACCAGCTTGATTGTGCCTTGCGCAGTGACAGGAATTGCCGAAAAAAAAGCCACCAAAACGCTCAGCGCAAAGGTGGCGAAGAAATGATCGGTTGGTCGTGACATAAACGATACAGCCTCTGAAAGTTAGAATTGCGCGGTGATTTACTCGCTGCCGCGCTTCCTTTCTATCACTTCAGAGCACTGGTTGTGGAGCGCTCGGCGGTCAGAAGCTGTTTTTCCGCCTGGCCTCGCACATAACTCAGAATCCAGCTTAAGTGGCCGTAACGCGCAAACCAGATGGTTTTGCCTTGCAGCTTGAACTCGGAATTTACTGCATTGAGGATTTCCGCTCCGGCAATAATGTTTTTTGGCGAGAAGGTCGCTTTAACGGATTCAACATCTTTCTTGATCTCGTTCCGCTTCAATTCATCGGCGATAAAGGACAAATCCGGGTTTAGCAGCGCGTTCACATCGTTGCGCGCCCGGTAGTGAAACAGAGCAATGTCATCTGTTGTCAGAGAAACAAATGCTTTACGGTTTTCCGGGTGAACCAATGTCGCCATTGCCCAAACAATGCCGCCGGACAGATAGATTCTGTTGCGAGACAGCAAGCCGGGTTTCTTTTCGACTTCCTTTCGCAACTGCTCGTTCAAGGTATGCTGGCTGATTAGCAGCGCGTCCAGCGCAAAACTGTTCAAATCGGCTTCGACTTTTCGCAGCTTGCTGGCTTCGTTGGTGAAACTGACGGTTCCGTAGGGAATTCCCATTGTCACGAATTCGTCCGCTTGGGCAGAGCCTGGAAGCTGGTAGCCGCCTTTGGTATTGCCGCTGCCGATGTCCAGCAACATGGAAGCTTCGCGTTCATCCAAAGGTTTTGTTTCGTCTTCACGTCTGCGCGGAATGGTTCCGGCAATGCTGAGCTGGACTTCCATTTCAACCGTCAAAAACGACATGGGTTTGCCCGTCGCTTTGGTGACGGCGCTTACCAAATCAGGTTTGTTGTCGGATCGAAGCCCGCTGCTGCCCACAATGTATATCTGTTCGACCGGAACCTGATATTCCTGCTGCATTCGCGCGAACATCTTGTTGACGGCTTCGGCGGTTTCCTGCAGCGCTTCGGGCGTGAACTTGTTGTCTTTCACCTTCATGATCGAAGTGTTGATCACTTCGGTGTAAATGATTTTGACGTCGTACCCGCTGCCTTTGCGCGAAAAATTGATGGCGGTTCCTTTGACGCCGCGCGAACCGATTTCAATGCCGCCGTGCAGTTTGTTGTTTTTGACGACCGCAGAAGCAGAGGAAGTAACGGAAGTTGCCGAGAAGGCAAAAAACGAAATCAGGAAAATCAGCATGAGCTGAAAGGATGCGTACTTATAAGTTTTTCGGAGCATTTTGACCTTGAAGTTGTTAAGTAGTTCTCGAAATTCAGGAGTGATGGGAAGTTCAGCTTTAACAAGCTTTACCAAAAAGTCTGTCCAAAGCTGAACTCCAAGCCGCAGTTTAAGGAGTGTAGCTGCCAACCTGCAAGCGGGTGTAGCTTAAAATCCAGGCCAGGTAAGCGTATCGGGCGAAGCGGATGCGTTTCTGCCCAAGTTGAAATTCACTGGAAACGGCTTTCAGGATTTCTGCACCGGCGATCAGATTCCTGGGCGAAAACGTGTTGCGAACAGTTTCAATCTCTTTTTCCGCTTCGGCGCGCACCTGACGATTGGTAATCCGTTTTGAAAGGTCAGGGTTCAGGAATTTCTGCACCGTGTCGGGATCGCTGGTGACTTTTCGATAAAACAGATCAATGTCTTCCGCTTTGATTGGAACCAGCGCGCGGCGGTCGTCAGGATAGAGCAGTGTAGCCATCGCCCAAACGATTCCTCCGGACATGTACATGCGAGGACGATTCACCAACCCCGGCTTTCGTTCCATTTCCTTGCGCAAGTTTGCCTTGATGGAAGTTGCAGCAAGTTCTTTTGCTTTGCGCGCAAAATCTGCCAGATCGCCTGCGTCGCCGGTTGCCTGATTAATTTCATTGGTAAAGGTCACTGTGCCTTTTGGAATGCCG
>CAYLJQ010000502.1:0-5506 GCA_964383955.1 uncultured Heliomicrobium sp.
CGAGCACAGCTTACTCCTGAAATTTTAACCCAGCGGAATTTAGAGCCAGCCGCTTTGGCAAAACACTTACTTACGTTTCAGCCGGAATCAGTACAGGATTTTTCTGAGCCCGAGCAAGAATTCTTTAAACGAGCGCTTTCTGAAACCAGCCGCTCAATTATAGATATTGCGACGCGGCTACCATCCTTCAACGAACGAACCTTTGCTGAAATTCTCAGACGCGAAACTCATCTCATCACTATTACTGAGGAAATTCTGGAAGAAGTACGGCGCATTCGTGAACAAAGCCAGCAGGAGAATGTGTCTCTGGCAGCCGCGAAATTTGAAGAGAATTACTTGTTGGCGGTAATTCGTCAATTGGATGTGTTGGAGCTGTTCGGTGTTGATGCTCATGAAGCTAGCAAGCGTCATAAGCTCAGCGTTGCATATGTTACCTTGTCGGTCGGACAGCGAGTTTTGCCTGAAACCCAATTGCCCAGCGCCTTTGACCAATCCGAAACAGTGGAAAATGAAGATGAGGAAGACGAAGAAGACACTCGCATCGTGCTGCCAGTTGATCAAGTGCTGGCCAACTCACGCCGTTTGCTGATTCGCGGTGGCGCGGGTTCTGGCAAGACGACATTAGCGCAGTGGATCGCCGTTAATTCTGCGGGGCGTAAGTTCGCCGAGGAACTCACCGATTGGAACAACACGATTCCTTTCTATATCCGTTTACGTGAGCTTGTTGAGAAAACTTTGCCGACGCCGGAAGAATTTCCAAGGCTTATCGCGAGGACTATTGCGGCAGAAATGCCTCAACTCTGGGCACATGAAAAACTTCGGACTGGCCAAGCCATCGTATTGATAGATGGCGTTGATGAATTGCCAGAAACTCGACGCGAGGAGGTACGCACCTGGGTGGATGAATTGGTCAACACCTTTCAAAACTGCCGGTTCATTGTCACTTCGCGTCCATCCGCAGTCGAAGAAGGCTGGCTAAGCAAAGAAGGATTTGAAGATGCCGAATTACAGCCTATGCAGATGGCTGACATCATCACTTTCATTGACCATTGGCACGATGCTGTACGCGAAGAGTTGCCACTGGGCCCAGAAAAAGCTGCGCTGGGCGAATTGGCAGAAGGTCTGAAAGCAGAGATCCGCAGCAGTAAACAAAAACGAGAGTTGGCAACCAGTCCCCTGCTGTGTGCGATGCTTTGTGCTTTATTCCGTGAGCGAAAAGGGCATGTTCCTTCAGATCGCGTACAGTTGTATGAAGCCTGTCTCGCAATGTTAATTGAACGACGAGATGTTGAACGCAAAGTCCAATTGCCCGGCAATTACCGACTTGGCTACAAGCAAAAACGCGAATTGCTTGAGGACATGGCCTATTGGATGTTGAAAAATGATTTGCCGGACGTGGAATGGGAAAGAGGCGAAAAATGGTTAGAAAAAAGAATTGAGAACATACTTTGGTCATCCACAACAGGCAGTAGCACTGTAGGCGATAAACCAAAAGCCAAAGATGTCTTGAGAATGTTAGTTGAGCGCAGTGGGGTTATTCGTGAGCCTGTGCCTCAGCACATTGATTTTACGCATAAAACTTTCCAAGAGTTTTTGGCCGCGCATGCCATCATTAACGAAGGAGACATCCCATTGTTGCTCCAAAACGCGCATAAAGATCAATGGCGCGAGGCCGTCATTTTGGCAGCAGGTGTGGCGAAAAATGAGCGAGAACGGGAAGAGATCATCGGCAAATTGTTGCAGCGTGGTGATGCTGAGTCGAAACTACGCCATCAATTGCACTTACTCGCTTTCTCGTGTTTGGAAAACTCTACAAGCTTAACCCCAAAGCTTCGATCACAAGTAATTAGACGTTTAGAGGAATTGGTACCACCCAAAAATCTGACCGATGCCAAAGCGTTGGCATCGGCCGGAGAATTGGCCGTTCCATTTTTAGCAGGATATAAAAATAGGAGTGGAAAAATCGTCGCAGCCTGTGTTCGCACTCTTTTCCTAATTGGTAGTGAATTGGCGTGGCTTTCCTTAAAGGAGTACATAAGTGACCCAAGGCAAGCCGTTATTGATGAATTTTCTAAAGGATGGCAGTCCTTTGATTCTAGATCAGAAGTCGGCAGTAACTCCTTGGCATTAATCTGGAAAGATTGCACGCAACTCCACCTACGCGGGATTACATCGCTTGAGGGAACTAAGCTTTTGAAACACCTAACAGACCTTACGTTGTCTGATTGTCATCAACTGAGCGACCTGAGCGGGCTGGCCAACTTACCCAATTTGATGACACTGAATTTGAGTTTTTGCGGCCAACTGAGCGATTTGCAGGGACTGGCCAACTTGCCCAGATTGACCACACTGAAGTTGTCTTCTTGCGGCCAATTGAGCGACCTGAGCGGGCTGGCCAACTTACCCAATTTGATGACACTGAGTTTGGACTTCTGCACCAAATTGAGCGATTTGAGTCCGCTGATCCACTTGCCGAGCTTGAAAAAGCTTAGTGTTTTGGGGCTATTTCACAACGTTGTGGTTCCCGATGAAGTGCGGAAGAAGGTTAGCTTATCATTTGACCTTAGATTTTGAGCCTTCCAAAATTAGTTTCAGGTTTCAGATCATTCCCCATAACGTCCGACCGTTCGCCAAACGTCAACAACGTTTTCGCCTCGCACGCAATACATTCGGTCGTAAAGATTCACATTTGGGTCGCAATGCGGAACGATGAATTCGATGCGGTCGCCGAGTTTGATTTCGCGGCTGGGTCCAGGATTCGTGCTGAAGGTCAGCGTGCCGTGTTCGTCGCTGCTGGCTGAAAAGGTGACGCCGGTAATTCCCTTCACGTCGGCGTCGAACTTGCGGTCTTTGGCAAAGGCTTTGATGCCGCAATCGAGCGTCGCGTGATCGTCGTAGGCTTTGCTGATGACCGTGCCCATCACCGTCAGTGCGCAGCCAAAGTCTTCGTAGACCGCGCCGCTTTTCCCGCCAACCATTCGATACTCTTTGTCCATGAACACGTACGAGCCGACTTGAAGCTCGGTCATTCCACCGAATTCAGTATCAATGTTGTAGGTGCCAGTGCTGCCGCCGGACATGATTTCAACCGGCAAACCTATCTTTTTCAGTTGCGCGAAAGTTTCCAACACAGGCGTCATGACTTGGGTGGAATGGTTGCGGCGAGCGTCAAAGCCGTTCACGTGCGCCGAGGCTCCCGAATAGCCGTGAATGCCGCGCAGCTTTAAGCCAGGCAGTTTTGTCAATTGTTCGGCCAGCTTGATGGCCTGTTCGCCTGCGGGAACTCCCGTGCGGCGACCAGCCGGATCAACATCCAGCATCACGTTCAGCTTGAGCCTTGCTGCCATTGCGGCATCGCTGAGTTGCTGAGCGTGGGAAAAGTTATCCACCACCGTCATCGTATCCGGCGCTCGGCGAACCAGTTTGATCAAGCGCTCAATCTTCGGTTTCCCGACAAGTTCGGAAGTGATCAGCAAGCCTTTGACGCCCGCTGCGCTCATCGCTTCGGCTTCGCGGATGGTGGCGACGCACAATCCGATGGCTCCGGCTTTCAATTGACGATGCGCGACTTCGGGGCATTTATGGGTTTTGCCGTGAGGCCGCAGGCTGATCTTGGCGGCTTTGGCGTGCGAGGCCATTTTGGCAATGTTGGCTTCGAACAAATCCATGTCTAGCAACAAGGCAGGCGTCACCAAATCGGCTTTGGTCAGTCCTTCGAAGCCCTTTCCGGCTGCTACACGTTTGTCCAGTTCAAGAAGCGAATATCCGCTGACGGTTTTAGGAATGACAATTTCGGGTGCGACAGTTGCGACTGCCAATGCCAAGCCTGTGCCTAGCACTTCACGACGCGATCTTTTCATGATTTGTCTCCGGGTGAAATTTGAATGACGTAGCGCAGGCTTGAAAAAACCTGCGCTACGTTTTTATTTGATGTTTATCCTGACGGTATTCGCCGGTTTTCCATCTACAGTCAACACAACATCTACTTCGCCGCGACCAGTCACGCTGCGTGGAATCAGGATATTGACCTGGTCCAGTCCCACAAACGTGTTTTGTGATCCGGCGTAATCCACTCGTGCTGCTGTGCCGCCAATGGTGGCAGTGACAGCCGTCAGCGCGGTGCGACCACGAATGCCTGTGCCGTTCAGCACCAGGAAAACCTGATCGGTTTCCGGCCCCAGGTCAATTGGGACAGAGACAAAACGGCTCTGGGCTGCATCGAACATCGAAACCGGTTCAAAACTTTGGGCGCCATTAGCACTCACACGTAACGCCGTGGCAGCAGCGACGCCTGCTCCGCTGGAATTGGCAGTGAACAAACCCGGAGCAACGCCGGAAATCTGAATCGTGCCTGTGGAAACTTTTCCATCGCCGCTGGTGATGACAACCTGCGCGGAGCCATTGGCAGTTCCCGGCGGAATCTGCGCGTTGATTTGCCCTGACGAAACGAAAAACAGCGGCGCAGAGCGCTCAGTTCCCGCGCTGTCCCGGACTTTAACCGTCGTCCCCAAAAGCGTGGTGGGCAACGGCACAGTGTCCGCAATTTGTGTCCCGGTCGCCAGGTTCGCGCCGAACAAAGCAACAATCTGTTCCGACGAAGCTTCGGTTCCCAGAAAACTCGCCGCTGAAACGACAGCAGCCGCTCCCGGAACTGTGGCACCGCTCATTGTGGCCGTAAGAGTAAACGTTGCCGCGCCCGGCCCAAAATTCCCAACCGCAAGGTAATACAGACCGGATTGAAGCGCAGGCAATCCGCCGGGCGTGATGATAATTGTCTCCGGCAAGGTGTTGGCGTTGGTGGAACTGTGATCCGATTGCACAACTCCGCCTGAAGTGGTCACGCGTTGGTTGAACCGCACGAATAAATCCACATCTTGCGTCCCGGTCAAATCCAATTTCAGTTGCGTGACTCCTGGCGGAATAAAAATCCCGTACTGGGTTCCAAAAATAACTCCCGATCCGCCAGACGGGGCTGCGATCGCGCCAGTGACTGCCGATCCGGAATTGATAAACACAGTCGCCGGCACCGTTGCTGAACCGCCCAGGCCGCTCAGCGAAACGCTGGTGGAAGGTGTTGCAGCATCATTGCTGGCAATGGTCAGTGTTCCGCTTTGAACTCCGGCGCTGGTGGGCGTGAACCGCACGGTGATTGACGACTGCGCTCCTGCGGCAATCGTCGCCGGTAACGACGGAGAAACAATGGTGAACTGCGGATTGTTGGACGTGATGCTGCTGATGGTTAATGCCGCAGCGCCAATGTTGGAAACTTGAAAGCTTTGCTGCTGCGCGACTCCGACATTGGAACTGCTGAAGCTTAACGATGCCGGGGCATTGATTCGCGCGGTGGCGGGCACGTCATTCATTACGACGGCACGGATCAACACGTTGACTGGCACCGAAGAGCCTTGTTGCGTCAACGGTCCGCTAAAGGTAGCGCCGTTGTTCAGTGAGGCATAAGCACGCTGCCGCGGAGTGCCATTTACATCAATGGCATAAATCACTCCGC
>CAYLJQ010000503.1:0-5493 GCA_964383955.1 uncultured Heliomicrobium sp.
GGAGTTTGCTAAACATTGATGAACCGCCAGAGCGCACGGCGCTGGCTTTTGCCGTTGGAACCTTCATTGCATTTTCGCCGCTGCTGGGATTGCATATGATCCTTGCCGGATTTTTGTTGTTGATCAAGCGGATGAATCGAGTGGCACTAATGGCCGGAGTCTTCATTGGCAATCCCTGGACTATGGGGCCGATCATTATGGCATCGTGGGCAATTGGGCGGTTGGTTATTGGTTCTCCGCCGGTTGAATTGCCTGAAGTCACTGTCAGCGCCATGGCAACTGCCGGATTTTGGCAGATGCTTGCTGTGCAGTGGCGGCAGTTGCTGCCGTTTGCCCTGGGCGGAATGATTCTGTCAGTCGCTAGCTCGCTGATTGCCTATCCGCTGATGCTGTTTGTCTTGCGCACTTATCGCCGTAAATTTCCCAAAAATATGTTGCCGGAAGCCACCGCGCTTCAGGCTGATTCCATCATCGAACGCAGTTGAGAACGGAATTGATCGTGAAGATGAAAAAAATTCTTTCCCTATTTCAAATGTCGGCTGTGATTTTCGCGCTGACATTGAACATCGTCGCCCAGCAACCGGGGCAGCAGCCTCCAAAGCAGGAAGCAAAACAAACGCCTCCGCAGCAGGCTCCGCAAATTGATCGTCGGAAAATCCCGCTGGCGCAACGCCCGAATCTTTCCCTGGAAGACGTGAATACGTTTATCGGCGCGGACAAACGAGTCATTGTGATGATGGCTGCGTTGAACGTCGCTGGATACGATTACGAAACCGGCGGGCGTCAGCTTGCGCCTTTGCGGCAGCAAATGCGCGAAGATTTGAAAAATACTCCGCCCGACGTTGTTCGCAAGTTGCGGGATTATTTTCTGGCGCACCGCAAAGGAGTGAATGATGCCGCTGCTGTCGCACCGTATCTAAGTTTGGCGTTGTCGCTGCAACAGCCGCCTGCTTTCGCCATTGACGTTCCGTCGGATCGTTTGCCGGAAGATGTGAAGGAGATCGCGGAGTTTGCTCTGATCGTTGAAGATTTTTACCAGAAAACAAGCTTTTCCAGGCTGCTGCCAAAATACGTTGAGGCATACCTGAAAGCGGCAGAAGCGTATCCGCCATTGGCCGGATTGGCGCTTGGAACCGTGATAAATTATTTGCACACGGAACCGGTTTTAGAATTGCCACCCTTGGTTAACCTCAGCCGTTCAGCAGCGGCCAGGCCAGAGAAAAAGGAAGAGAAAAAATCAGACAAGAAAGATTCCAGCAAACAGGCAAAACAGGCCGGCGAAACGTCGCTGATTCCACAGGTTGCTGATGTGCTGGAATCGCCCAATCGTATTCGGCAGTTCGTTATCATTCCGGATTTGTTTAACGCTTCGAATACAGCGAACCTGCGGGTGGTGCGAGACACTTACTTTCTCTTGCTTGGCCCAAGTGCCACGCCCAGCATTGAGGCAATGCGGCGATCCTTTTTGACCTTTGTGATTGATCCGTTGGTGGAGCGACAGATCAGGGAAGTGGCAACCATCCGCGGCGATTTGCGCAAGCTGATGGAATCGCGCGGCGACAAACTCGATCGCGAATACGCCGAGCGGAGCGCGTACTTTTTAATTACAGATTCTTTGGTTCAAGCCACGAACGCGCGCATGGACGTTTTAGGATTGGCCGCCCGCAATGCTTCCCCGGAAGATGAAGCGATTTATCAACTCAGTTTGGGGTATGAGCGCGGAGCCGTTCTGGTTTACCACTTTTATGATCAAATGAAGGCTTTTGAAGCAGTCGGCGTTAATCTTCGCGATTACGTTTCTGCAATGCTTGGCGGCATTGATTTCGAACGGGAAACCGGGCGATTGAAAGAGTACGAACAACGCTTGGCGCGCTACAAACAGTTCCGCACTGAGTCAACATTTACGCCCACGCCTTCACCGACAATTTCAAATGCGGATGACAAACTGGTTGCAAGGATTGTCGAAGCCGACCAGATGATCAAAAATCGCAAGTACGACGATGCCAAAGCCGTGCTTGAAGCGGCGCTCAAAGAAAAGCCTGATAACGCTCGTGTGTTATTCGGATTGGCCGAAGTCACCAGCAAGCAGGCCAGCACGCAAGAAGACAGCGATCGCGTTGAAGAAGCTTTGTACGCGGCAATTGAGTTGTATAAGCGCGCTGCCCAGTCTGCTTCACCGGAATCGGAAAAGTGGCTTTCGCAGCGCAGCTATGTTGCCGCCGGAAAGATTCTGGACTTTATTGCCGAAACCAACCCTTCAGAGGCTGAAAAGCTGACCGCCGAAGCCGCAATTGCTTACGATCTGGCGCTCAAGCTTGGCAAAGTCGAAGGCGGCGCTTATGAAGAGGCTGAAAAGGCGCTGAAGCAGCGGGCACAGAAAAAGCCCTAAGTCTGGTTTCAATAACTGATAGCTAAAAAAGCAAACGGGAGAGACTGATTCAAATCAGTCTCTCCCGTTTTGTTCTTGAGGGATATTGTCGCTATGGAAGGCGAATGCATTCAGGCATCGCCACCGTAGGAGCTGGGAGTGCAATTGGGTTAGGTTCGGCAAAAAACAGCTCTTCTTCCGGGCCGACAACGAAATCAATTGGCGCTTCGACAGCCTCAACTTTGATTGAGTCTGCCTCGCGGCAAGCTGGATTGATTGCGGCGGGCTTGGCAATCAGTAGCCAACCAACTTTCAGGCTTGTCAGGTTCGGCAACCTGCCCGAACTCAAATACAAGGTCGTCATTGCCTGATGCTGGTATGCCAAGAGGTTTGACGGAGGCGTCAACTTGACAGCTTTAGATGTGCGAATTTCAGGTAGTTTTGTGACTTCGCTGTTCTTGGAGCAGTTCGATTCTTCGTCACGATTTTCATCGCGCTTGATTCGTTTGGCTCGTCTTTGAGCAGGTTTTTTGGACGGGTCAACCGATTTCACATCCTTGATATCGGCGTTGTCGTCCAGTTCAACCGAATTGGCAAAAGCCACAAGCTGCGTCTTAAACACATTTTGCTTTGTCCAAAGCGATTCCGCATCGTCATCAAACAGGCCTTTACCGTAGGTTTGCGCCAGGTAATAGGCATGTTCGATTCGTTCGGCTGCTGCTTCGGGCAGTGCAAAGGAAAACGACCTGGCGGTTCCCAAAGCTTTCAAAGCAACGTTGTTCACAGAAAAGGGTTTGATCGTGTGCGCCGTGACGACCAGAGCGGCGATTAACAGGGTGCGGATAGCAATTTTGCTGGCCATAACGATCTCCGGCGGTTTGTCTTGCCAATAACTAAAACAAGGCTGTTTACATCTTTATCAGCTTGCTTCGCAGAATATCTATCAGAGTTAAGTCAGATTCGATGGAGTTGGTGACCGAATCTGCCTGGAGGTTTCAACCAATTGAAGATTGTAGGCAAGTTTTTTTGATGCCTACTGCAACAGATTGCGATTATGCTTCAATCGCGTCAACTAGTTGTTAATCTGTTGTAAATCGTTTGTAAAAAGATTGTGTCAACTTCGGCGCTAGACTGCTGCGGGAAGTTCCGTTGCTAAAACTGTAATACCCGATGAACGCAACGAACGTTGAACCTTGTACAGAGTTTTTAATTCGTCTTGCATTTGTTTGTACGGAGGCTGATAGAGGTTGGGTGCAACTTTTTGCCGCTCAATGCCGAAGGTAAATTTCCAGGCTATCTCTCGTTTCCATTCGCAGCTTTCCTTCTGCCACAGCCAAATCCAGATGGGCAATTGCTTCGGAAGTGGCAAGGAAGCGGTTCAGGTTGTCCACTTTCGGGAAAAGTAAACAGGACATTTCCCAAGATGTGACACCTTGCTTCGAGACAAGTGCGATAACTTTGTTTTGCCTCTCCTGAATGTGTTTGATCGAGCGGTGGAAATGCTCCTCGTATTCCGTAATATCCCCTCCATGAGAAGTTATCAGTAAGGTAGGAGAAAGTTCCCGAATTCTTGCCAAGGAAACAAGATATTCACCCAAGGAAGGAAAGCGGCGGCTGGGGTCAAGCGGATCAGCATTCAAAACCGGATTTGGCGTGATGCTTTTCAACACGGTGTCGCCCGTCAGCATCAGCCGATTGGCTTCGCGCAGCAGGCAGCAGCTTCCGGGCGTGTGTCCTGGAGTATGAACCACGCGCAGACTGCCCGAGGCGAAAACGAATTCCTGCTCGTCTCGGTACGCTTCGACATCTTCAACGGCGTCGGCGTATTGGTGAATCAATTCATAGCGACCAGCCATTCGCTCCAACTCTTCCGCCGGAACGCCAGCGCGATGCAACAGGCTGCGATCAACTCGGTTCTTTCTGTGCTGAGAAATGTTCTGATATTCCCACTCGTGAACGTACACCCGCGCGCCGGATTCTCGCTGAATCGTTCCGGCTAATCCGCAATGGTCTTCGTGCGTATGCGTCAGGATGACGCGCTGAATGTCTTTAATGGCAAATCCAAGCTTGCCCAACTGATCGCGCAAGGCGGCCAAAGCTTCGTCAGTTTTTGGGCCGGTATCTACCAGCGTCAACGGGTCTTCAATGACCAGATAAATGTTGATTGGGCCGACGGGAAATGGAGTTGGAATGACGAGCTTTTCGATTTGCATGAACTTGATGCCGGATCAGTACCGCGCGCGTAAGCAAGCGGTTTACTTATGGAGCCTGCCGCTTGCTCACGCGCGCGGTACCGTACCGAGTTTGAACGCGCGCTGGGCATTCTGGAAAAGAAACTTGGCTTTTATGTCGTCGGCCAAACCAAGCTCATTGACCTGCTGCACGCATTTTTCCAGCGACAACTGCGGGAAGTTCGATCCGAACAGCACTTTATCCTGCCCATACGTTTTCAGGTAATGCAGTAATTGCGGCGGGTAATAGCGAGGCAGATACGCCGACGTATCAATGTAAACGTTCTCGTGTTTCCAGGCGACACCGATCATTTCGTCCGTCCAGGGATGGCCGATGTGGCCTGCGACGATTTTCAGTTCGGGAAATACAAGCGCGACTTCATCAAGATAAGGAACCGGCCTTCCGGTTTCCGAAGGCATCAGCGGACCTGTATGGCCGACTTGAGTGCAGAATGGAATGTCCAACTCGATGCATTTGACGTAAAGCGGAAAGTAAAACTTGTCGTTGGGCGGACGATTCCACAGCCAGGGAATGACGCGCAGGGCTTTGAAGCCAAGCTGTTTCACCGCGCGATCCAGTTCGCGGACGGCTTCGACAGGTTTTTCCAGGTTGACTGCCGCGACGCCAACGAACCGGTTAGGGAACTCGGCGACCATTTCAGCAATCAGGTCATTGCTGAACACCCACGTTCCTGGACGATGCCAGGCCGACAACATCAAGGTTTGAATCCCCGCGCGATCCATTTCCGCGATGATCTGTTCAGCCGTCAAACCACTTTCCAGCAAATGCGCTGAGCCGGATTGTTTGAGCAGCCGCACAATTTCCGGCAGCTTTTCGAAAGCGCCTTGCCGCGCAGGTTGCGCCCAGGCATCAATGATTGGCAAGTTGGGATT
>CAYLJQ010000504.1:0-5483 GCA_964383955.1 uncultured Heliomicrobium sp.
CGTCGAGTGGTTTGACGGCATCGGCTGCATTGTCCACCAGAATATCCAGGGCGCGACGCAACCATTCAGAACTAATCTGCACAGTCAGATTTTTATGTTGGGATGCCAGGACTTCAAGCTTAGTGGAGCTATAGCGGTCATTTTGTCGAAGTTGATGCATTCGTTCGATCACTAAATCGTTGATGTTAACCATCGCCACTCCTTCTTCGGAAGACAACGGGGCCGTAATGGGTTTTTCGTGAATGCTTTTTACCAGGGATTCAATTTGTTCCAGATGGCCGGAAATACGCGCAGGTTCAAAACCGTTTTTCTGAATCAGCTCACGAATCAAAGTTGCGCGATTCCCGATTTCGGAAGCGTCCCGCGCGATGACGTGCCGCCAGGCATTGTTAGCCATTCCCATCCAGGCCAGCGCCGTCCGCGCACCGATTTGCAACTTGCTGTCCTTCAACTCTTCAAACTGCCGAGCGTTCTTAATGGCGATGACGGCATGTTCGGCTAAGGTTTCCAGTGTTTCCTGATCGTCATCGTCAAAACCGTTGAGTTGATGACTTTCTACATTGATCGCGCCAATCAGTTTTTTTCCATCCCACATTGGCACGCACAATTCGGAACGTGTCTTTATGTTGAAAGGCAGGTAATCCTTGTCCTGGCTGACATCGTCAGCTCGTTGCGACTTTCCTTCGATAATTGTCCGGCCTGCAATTCCGATTGGGCCTTCGGATTGGTTCAGCGACCAAACGTCGTTTACGCGCTTGCTCAGATCGGGGAACTTTTCTGCCGGATAAATGCTGGTCATCATCAGCGTATTTTCTGTTTCGTTATAAAGCTGAATCGTCCCAACAGCGACTTTACTCGATCCTGCCTCGGTCAGCCCTTCAACAGCCTGTCGTACAATCTCGTCCAAAACATCGCGCTCGCGCCCAAAACTGTTCGTGATCGCCTTACTAGCGTTGTGGATGGCTTGAAAGTGATCGTTTCGCCGTTGAAGTTGTTCGTATCGTTCGGTGCTCCGAATGGCGATGGCCGTCTGTTCAGCAATAAGTTGCAACAGGTAACAATCCTCTTCGCTGAAATGCCTTGGAGTGGTTGAATAAACCAACATCGCTCCAATGACTTCTTCGCCGCGCATCATGGGAACGCTTAAGCCTGATTTGATTCCCCGCTGCATGACGACATCCGGAAAATCGAATCGTTTTTCTTCACTGTAGCTATCCACAAACACCGGTGCTCGCCGTTTCATTGTAAAGCCGGATTGGGAGCCGTAATCTTTGGCAAGTTTCAGATGGGCAACCATCACTTCTGGCCAGCCGGTGTGTGCGCGCGGTATCAACTCTCTATTCGCATCCGGCAGAACGATATTGCAGCATTCCACCCTCATTAGTTGGGCGGTGTGTTTTACAGCGGCATCCATTGTTCCCTGCAGGCCAGATGCATTGCGCAATTTTTTAGAGAGAGTAAGCAGCGAGATGTGTTGGTAAAGCTTTAGTGCCTTGTCTTCGGAAAATTGAGAAAACCGGATCGCCACGGCTGCCTGATCGGCGAAGAACTGAACGTTTTCTACTTCCTCCGTCGTAAACCGGCGATTGCGACGATAGTTGAAAAACATCACGCCGACTTTTTGTCGCGAGGCGAGCAAGGGAATTGCGATACAAGACATGATTTTTTCTTCGCGTGCAAAGCTGCGATCTTTGAAATCAGGGTCTTTGGCTAGGTCATCAACCACTCGCCGCCCCTCGCTTTCGAGCAATTTACGAACTAGTGGATGCTCCCAACCTTTTTCGGGATCGAACAATTTTTTGTGATGATTTACACCTCTAAAAATCGGAGGGCGAATTGCCTGTTTATCGCATTCATATTCATACAACACGACGGCATCGCAGCGGCTGGCTTTCTTGGCTTCTTCAAGAATGGAAAGCAATGTTGCCTGGCGATCTTCAAACACAATGCTTTTGGCGACAGCTTTGGCGGCCTTGTTAGTTGCGCCAACCTGTCCCATGAGCCGGGCTTTTTTCAAAGTCAGCGCGGCGTTTCGCGCAAAACTAAGAGCGGTGCGCCGCTCTCTGTCCCCCAACTGTTGTGGTTGGTGATAAAGAGCGTAAATGACCCCGATCTTCTCTGCCCCTACTCGCAACGCAAGCCCCTGAAATGCTTTTGCCTCGCATTCGGCTAGCAACGCACGACTGAAATCGCCGAATGATTCCCACTCTTCAGGCCTATGCAAATCTCTCACTGCATACCATAGCTGTTCAAACAATTGGTAAGATGTTCCACTTTCGCTTGGGCCGATGGCCTGATACCTGCGCCATATATCGGAATTTATCCCTTGCGCAAGAGAAAAATCAGGAAGGAAAGTATTGCGTTCATCATCATACAGCCATAAAACAACCGCATCCGCCTGAAAAATTTCCTTTGCGCTGGACAGAATCTGCTGCGGCACTTTTGCTGGCTCAGTTACACGGGCAAGCGCGTCGCTGGCAATCCGCAATCGTTCCAGGTGCTGTAATTCCTGTGCATTTTCGCGTGCTCGTCGTTCGGCGGAGCGAATTCGGTCAACCAGAATTGTCGTTTGGGAAGCGATTCCCGCGGCGAGTTCGATATTTTCTTCTTTGGTGAACTGGCTTTGTGTCTCGCTGCACGATTCGACCAGGCCCAGCAAGCCAAGCAATCGGTTTCCAAGCCGAAGCGGAATCATCAGCAACGATTGAATTTGCTGTGGCAGGTCAATAGCCAATTGAATTTGTCGCAATGTTTCGCGGTGATGTTCCTGGCTGTACTTCAGTTTGGGTGTTCTGCTGGTTTGAAGCATTTCCAGCAAACCGGGATAGTCCGCCACGTGGTAACGCCTTCCAATTGGCGGCTTCCACGCAGCCACATCCGAAATTGGGCTGAGTTGACAATCTCCTGCTTCTGCAATCAGTGAATCGCCACTTTCGTCAAAAAGCGAAATCAGGCAGAAATTGCCGGGAAACAGCGAAACCAGCATCCCCGCCAAACTCTGCAACCCTGTGGTAAGGTCGTCAGCTTTAGCAACCAAATCGCTTGCTCGCAGAATCAGTTCCAGACGATGCTGATATTCCTTGAGCAGACGAACATCCTCGAAATAGCCGATGCTTCCAATGCGACTCCCTTCTTCGTCATATAAATTCGACGCGGACAATTCCACAGGGATCAATTCTCCTGTGTTGCTTTTCACGACTGCCTTTACGTTGTTTACCTTTCCGTCCTTGCTGTCCTTGAGTAATTTTCCAATCAGGTTGGGCTCCCCATCTTGGTACAATATTCTGACGTGCCGTCCGACAACATCATCCTTTCGGTATCCAAGAATGCGCTCAGCTTGCCCGCTGAAATCCGTGATGTAACCTTTTTTATCAATGGCAATAACTGCGTGAGGCAAGTTATCAATCAAGCGTTCTTTCTGATTTCGCAACTGTTCCACCAACCCGGAATTTTGCACGCAAACCGCAACCACTTCCGCATAAATTTGCATTACCCATTCATCTTCTTTGGTGAACCTTAGCTTGTCATGAGGAAAGCCGTTTTCGCCCAATTTATTGTCGGCCCGGAGCAGCCCAACCAAATTTCCGCAATTATCAAAAAGAGGAATTGCCAGAACTGAGTAATACTTGCCTGAAGGAGTGGTAAAGCGATGCGTTCGTCGTATCGCAGGATGTCGAGCTAATTCTTCGCCAAAGGAATTGAAGAGCTTGCCGTGATAGGCAATATGTCCGCTTAAGCCAGTCTGGTTACCGTTAACAACTGGAAACGTTTGTCCGCGCTTTACGCTGCCGTCTGGTTGGCCATGAAACGCCTCAAGACTCAAAACATCCTGCTCTTTGACCAAAGAGATTCCGCAGGTTTCCGCCGCCAGAATTTCTGTCGCATGTCGGGCTACCAATGCCAGCAAACCATGGCGCTTGACTTTGCCCAGATTGCTCATAATTTCCGTAGTGGAATGAGAGAGCTTTTCCAGACGTCTGAGCTTTTCTTCGTCTTGCGCCAACAAGCCCTGTTTGACCAATTCAATTGCAGCCTGATTCGCAAACAAAGCCAGTAATCGGGCATCTTCGGCGGTGAATTCTCGCCCTTTTTCATCATCAACATAAAGCACGCCGATGACCTGTTCCTGCCAGCGCAATGGAACTTCCAGCACAGCTTCAAAAAAGCGCTGGCTTTCAAAGATGACTGCGCGGTCGGGATGTTCGTTGTAATTTCCAGCTATCCGATATGGCTCGCCACTCAAGACCAATTTTCCGGCAAACCCCTCGCCCACCTTCAAAATTTTGCCGGTGAAATCCTGACGGTTGTGATCTTCCACCAAAACCAATTCGCCGCGTTCGGAGTGATATTCATATAGTCCCCCGCTTCTGGCCTGCAACAATTCGACGGCCTGAGCAATGATCGTGCGTAACAATGTTGGACGTTCAAGCGACGGGGCAGAGGTAACCGCCTGCGTCGTTCGCTGCAATGCTTCCAATTCCTTGGTGCGCCGTTCGGTCTTTTCAATCAGTTCCGCCTTTTCAATTGCGGCAGCCGCCAAATCAGCAAACAGCTTCAGCGGCTCCAATTCTTGTTCGGAAATTGGCCGACGGCTGAATTTGTTGTCAGCGGACAACTGTCCAATCACTTTGCCACGTAAGGACAGCGGAACGCTGACCCATTCATCTAACCCCTCTTTGGCCAGACGCTCTTCCGAATGTTTTGGCTCTCCTGAAACCGGCTTAAGAATGAGTGGCTTCCTTTCCGTCAATAATTTCTGCAGGTGACAGTCCGTTGCGACAGGCCATTCAATTCCGTCAAAGTGCGAATCATTCATTCCCGCCTGCGCCACTCCGCGTAGCATTTTTTCATCGTCCGACAACAGGTAAAGTCGCGCACGGTCAAAACCGCTGTCTCGCACAACCTGCAAAATACGTCGCAATACATCCTGGCGGTTGTTTTCACTTAACAAGGCAGCGCTGCTTTCCATCAATCGTTCAAGCAAAGGTTTTTGCCTCGCGGCTTCTTTCAACCGCTGACATTCCAGAACATCACGAACAACCAAGGACAATTCTTCCAGGTTTTGGTGCTGAGAATGACTGAAAGGTGGGGATCCTGGCAGTAACAACCCAACGAACATGCTGTCAGGCATTTGCGCCACCACTGGCTGTGCATGCAGCAAGGTATTAATCGTCAACCCACGATTTTCAGCCATTGTGCCCAAATCGTGCATAAACTCTAAACAAGAGTTCATTGCATCCTCATCCGTTCCGGGCAAAGGCATATTGCTAAACAAAACGACCTGATGATCTTCGTCACCAGCGCCCTTTCCTAACTGGCCTTTGGAAAATCCAGTCGTCAAATCAACGATGGCATAGCTATCACTAGTCAGGAAATCCGACAGCCGCTCGTTGGCGTCATCTCCGGTAGCCATTAATAATAGGTATGAGGATTCTTGGCTCATCATTGCGCGTATATCGAAAGACCAACTTTACCGACTGAAA
>CAYLJQ010000505.1:0-5478 GCA_964383955.1 uncultured Heliomicrobium sp.
AAAATTGATCAAGGCAGGCGGGTTCTTACTTGCGAATGGCTAGAGGGCAAGTCATTTGGAAGACGGCCTAGTCCTTTTCCAAAATGACAAAAGCAATGGAGTGTTCAGGAGCGTGGGAGAGTGAAACGTGTGCGCGAATGATTTTCAGTTCCTCGATCAATTCAGCAGCTCGTCCGTGAAATCGAAGGTGTGGCGCGCCTTCGGTTGATGATATGATCTCGACCTCATGCCACGCCAAACTTTTCAGCGGCGTGGCAGCCCCCAGAGCTTTTCGCGCGGCTTCTTTGGCGGCAAAGCGCGCGGCGTATCGTTCCGTTTTGGCATTTTGATTGGTGAACTGTTCGCAATAAGCGATTTCAGCTTCCGTAAAGACGCGGTTGCGGAATCGTTCGCCGAATTCGTCCAGCGATTCTCTGATTCGTTTTATATCTGTGATGTCTACTCCGATACCGGCTACCATAAATCCGATGACCAACTTTTCTTTCCGCCAGCAGGGCGGGGTTCAGCTTTTAGTTTGTGAGCCGCTGGAGCGGCTGGAATTCAAAAATGCGTTCAGCACACGGCTTGGCGGTGTCAGTCCGCTGCCGAAAGAAGCGCTTAGTCTGGGCAATTTCAGTCACGACGAACGTGCCAATGTCATTGAAAACCGTCGGCGATTTTTATCCGCGCTTGAAGCCGGCGACTGGCCAATGGTAACGGCAAAACAAATTCATTCCGCCGACATTCGTTCAGTGATGGATGTCAATGATGCTCTTGGCGAACCGCAACCCGGAGACGCTTTGACCGCAAACGTTGCAGGGATTTTACTGGGCATTCAAACCGCCGATTGTATGCCTGTGTTAATCGCTGACCCGCGCACGCAAGCCTTTGCGGCCATTCACGCAGGTTGGCGGGGCACACTGGCAGGCATCGTCGCACGGACGGTTGAGCGTATGCAACAAGAGTATGGCTCGCGTCCCGAAGACTTGCACGCCGCGCTTGGCCCCGCGATTTGCGCAGACGTTTTTGAAGTCGGCGCGGAAGTGCTGGACGCATTTCGAGAGAAATATCGTTATGCCGAAACGCTGTTTTCCAAACAGCAACCAAATGGCAAAGGGCACATCAATCTGAATTTGGCGAATACACGTCAGCTTGAAGACGCAGGATTGCACGCGGATTGCATTTACGACTGCAATCTTTGCACCTGGCAGCGCAACGATTTGTTTTTCAGTTACCGGTTGGAACGTGGCGCTGAAAAACCTGTTGGGCGATTGTTGGGAGTGATTGGACGCGAGCTTTGATTTTGAATTTTTGGCTTTTGAGTTTTGGATTGAGGAATAACAAGTGAAAACAAAAATTTTGCTTTTGGCTTTGATGATTTCTTTGATAGTGAGCGCGCCTGGGTTGGCGCAGGACAAACAGGATAAACAGACGCCTGAGACCGCTCAACCAGTTGATTCCGACGAAGAGCTTCGCAAGGCGATTGAATCCAGCGGCGGCAGTGAAACGCAGATCATCACCAACCTGGAAGGGTATCTGAAGAAGTTTCCGAAGAGCGAGCATCGTCGGGAAATCGAAGGCGAAATCTACAAAATCGCCGTCAAAGTGCGCGACCGCGACCGCGCGATCACTTATGGGCAAAAACTGGTCGAAGCCAATGAAAGTAACATTGACGCGCTGACCAATCTGGTGACGATGCTGCGCGAACGTAAAGCAAATGGTGACCTGAACGTTGCCATCACCTATTCCAACCAGCTTGTCCGGCAATTTGAAGGCATCGTCGCTTCCAGCCCGAAACCGAAACGCATCAGCGCAGCCCAGTGGGAAGAGCGAAAGCAGCAAGGCCTGGCTTCGGTTTATCTGGTTCGCGCCAGAATTCATGCCGATATGGGCAGCGACGAAAAAGCGAAAGCCGATTTGCTGAAGAGTTTTGATGCGGTGCGAATGGCGGGTGCGGCGGTTGTGCTGGGCGAACTTGCCGAAAAGCGCAAAGCGATTGATGAAGCGATTGATTATTACGCGCAAGCCTTTGCCATCACTCTGGCAACAAACGAAGACGTTGATGCGAAGGCGATCCGCAGCAAGCTCAGCCAGCTTTACGTCAGCAAAAACGGTTCTGAAACGGGCTTGGGCGACAAACTGCTGAAAACTTATGACGCATACATCAAAGAACGCGAAGATCGGCTGGCAAAATTGGAAGTGCCGAACATCAACGAAGGCGCAAGCAACGCGCTTGGTTTCAAATTGACCAAACTTGATGGTTCGAAGCTGGATCTGGCGACTTTGCGCGGCAAGGTGGTGGTCTTCAATTTTTGGGCGACCTGGTGCGGGCCGTGTTTGACGGAAATGCCGATGTTTGAAAAGACGATTGCCAAATTCAAGGAAGACAAGGACGTTGTCTTTTTGGCTGTCACCACCGACGAAGACCGCGAATTGGTTGCGCCGTTTTTGAAGCAGCACAAATTCAATTTGCCTGTGGCTTATGCCGATTATCTGAATGATTTTTTCTCGGTCAGTTCGATCCCGACAACGATCATTCTGGATCGCAAAGGGGAAGTGGCTTTTCGACAGGCAGGGTACAACCCGCGCACCGATTTTGTGTCGGAGCTAAGCGGGCGCATTGAAGAAGCGAAAAAGAAGTAAGTCTGACTTAGGAGTAATCCAAAGGAGTGATAGAGAGATTGAGAGCACGCGTGACAGACCTGATCATAAGACCTTCGCTCTCAATCCCTCATTCTCTCCGTCCCTCTTTCTCATCGAGCGGGCGGCACAGGGCAATAAACGACATCCGGCATTTCTTCAGCCAATTGACGATGACGTTCCAGGCAATAAACCCGATTTCGCTGATACCATTTGACTAATGCCGACACCTGCTGGCGTTCGCGCCGTAAACGCACTGCCGAGCGAATTCTCATGGCCAGAACAAGCGGGCAAAGCGTTACAGCCGCCGCACCTAAAAACGGCGATTGACCCAGCACCAGCACCAACCCCAACACCGTCCCAAACGCCGGAAGCAAAAAGCTCAGATCGTTCAGGCAATCCATCCAGACGGGACGCTTTGCCGGTTCAGCAACGGGAACCGGAAACACCAGCAATTCATCCAAAGACGAAATTGGCGCAAGGCTCTGGCTTGCGCGATAGGGCACTTCGGGGGTCATGGGCATACCTCTTGATTAAAAACACGTCGGCGCTCTTGTGCTGGGGCACAGTTTACCCGCACGCGTTCAGTGGATTAATTGTGAGGACGGAAAGTAAACGCCGGAGTCGTGTTTCTTGTGAAGTTGGGGCAAATCGTCACGAATCTTCGGCAGCAGTTCGCGTAACGCGCGGGATTCTAGCGGTTTCGGCCAGGAATGGAAATAGTTGGAAGGGTTACTTTTTCCGCAGCACCAAAGTTCGCGGAATGCCTTGCAGGTCGTCAAGCAGACGCGGTGCTTCCCAAACTTGCAAATCAGTTATTGCCAAAACTGCTTCAGACTGGCCAAAGCCAAGTTCGCAAATCAAATACCCGGTTTGCTTTAACCGTGATGGCGAATCAGCAAGCAGTCGCCGGTAAAAGCTGAGTCCATCACCGTAATCGGTCAGTGCTGTATGAGGCTCCCAGTCGCGCACTTCGCGTTGCAGCGTCGGCAATTCGGTTTTGGCGACATAGGGTGGATTGGACAGAATGAAGTCAGCAAACTGCGTTTCGGGAAACGCTGAAAGCAGGTCAGAGTGAATAAATCGAATGCGATTTGCCAATTCGTGCTTGGCGGCATTGCGTCGGGCAACGCTTAGCGCCGCTTCGGAAATGTCGCAAGTCGTAACTTGCGCCTTTTCAAGCTCGCGCGCCAACGCGACAGCGATGCAGCCGGAACCTGTGCCGACATCAAGGATGACCGGAGCGTCGAGTTTTTCCAGTTCAACCAGGCGGATGGTTTCTTCAACGACCAGTTCGGTTTCGGGGCGGGGAATCAGCACATCGGATGTGACTTCAAATTCCAGGCCGAAAAATTGCTGATGACCGGTGATGTATTGCACCGGTTCGCCCGAAGCGCGGCGAACAATCAGGCTTTGAAACTTCGCCAACAAATCGTCGCTGAGTTGTTCGTTGAAATTGACGATCAGGTAGGTGCGATCTTTGCCCAAAGCTTCAGCCAGCAGCGTTTGCGCATCCAGCACATCGTTGGCAATGGAGGCGGCGCGCAATTGCTGGCTGGCCTGTTTCAGGGTTTCGGCAATGGTCGCTGACGGCATTGGCTTCATTACACTGCGGCGGCTTGTCGTTCGGTTTCGGCTTTCAGTTTTTCCGCCTGGAAGTGCGTGACAACCGCGCCGATCATTTCGTCCAGCGCGCCTTCCATAATCAAATCAAGCTGATGCAGCGTCAGGCCAATGCGGTGATCCGTAACGCGATTTTCTTTGAAGTTGTAGGTCCGAATTTTTTCCGAACGATCTCCGCTGCCAACCATGGAGCGGCGTTCGGCAGCAATGGCTTCGTGTTGTTTGCTCTGCTCGATTTCGTACAGGCGCGAACGCAACACGCGCATGGCCTTTTCGCGGTTTTTGATTTGCGACTTTTCGTCCTGCATGGAAACAACAACACCCGAAGGAATGTGCGTCAGGCGCACCGCTGAATAGGTCGTGTTGACCGATTGACCTCCGGGACCGGAAGAGCAAAACGTGTCCACACGAATGTCTTTGGCGTCAATTTTCACGTCCACTTCTTCGGCTTCCGGCAACACGGCAACCGTGATGGCTGAAGTGTGAATGCGTCCGCTGGTTTCGGTTTGGGGAACGCGCTGAACGCGATGAACACCCGATTCGTGTTTCAGTTTTGAATACACGCGTTCGCCTTCGATGATCGCTTCGGCCTTTTGAATGCCGCCAAGTCCCGTTTCGGCAGATTCCGTCACTTGCAACTTCCAGCCCTGCCGTTCGGCGTACCGTGAATACATACGCAACACTTCGGCGGCGAATAGGCAGGCTTCTTCGCCGCCCGTGCCTGCGCGAATTTCCAGAATGACGTTTTTTTCGTCGTTGGGATCTTTCGGCAGCAACAGAACCTTCAGTTCTTCTTCGACCCTTTCGCGGTTGGCTTCCAGCTCGGGCAACTCGGCTTCGGCCAGTTCGCGCATTTCAGCATCGTCCATTTCGCGCAGAATTTCGCGATTGCCTGCAATGTCGCTGTCCAGCTTTTTCATCTCGCGGAACTTGGCAACAATCGCTTCCAGCTCGCGATGCTGTCTGGCGATTTTGGTGTACCGCGTCTGATCGCTGATGATTTCATTGTCGGTCATCTGCTGCGTCAGATCTTCGTAGGTTTTTTCGATCGCTTCGAGTTTTTCAAACATAGATTTAGGTGTTGGAGTTTAGATGTTGGATGCTAAATCAGAACAAGTAACATTGAGATAGACGATTAACCACGGATAAACACTGATTCACTCAGATACACACACAAATTTATCCGTGTTGATCTGTGCTTATCCCTGTTCATCAGTGGTTTCTTTCTGGTTGTAC
>CAYLJQ010000506.1:0-5464 GCA_964383955.1 uncultured Heliomicrobium sp.
AATCAGCGGCGTGACGTTTGATGGCGAGTCGGTGGAAAAAACTGACAGCCGCTATAAATATCCAATGGCCAGCACGACATACGATTTGGTAGTGAATTACAGCAATAATCAACCCTCTCTTGTCAGAAAATTCGAGGTGGTCGTGATTACTCCAACGCCGACGCCGATTCCATCTCCGACCTCAACGCCTCCCGCACCGGAGTGTTTTACATTCAAAGCCGAATGGCCTACGGGTTCAGACAAGGCGGCCAAAAGAAACGCAAATTCTATTAAGAAGGGAGACCGGGTACTGCTTGTTTGGGATGTGAAAGGTGCAGATTCCATCAGGATCACGCAGAACGACGGAGTCGGCGATTCGAATTTGACCCAAACCAATCAGCCAAGTGGCCAAGTGGACATCAGTCCGCAGCGCACGACCAGCTATTCTCTGATTGCAATCAAGGCAGGCCAACCGGTGAAGTGTAATCCGGTTACGGTTACTGTGAATTGCAAATACTTTAGCCCGACAAAACTGGTTGAGTGGAAGCCGTGTAAAAAATAACAGGGTAAGACAGAAACAAACTAGATTGGTTTAAAACCGCGACTGTTGAGCGATGCGCTCAGCAAGCGCGGTTTTGTATTTGTGATTGTCTCTCAGCTTGCGCCAATGCGTAGGGCTGCGGATAATGCCCGCTAACTTCGAAAGCTTCACCGAAAACTCAAAGAGGGAATCAGTAAATACCAAATGAGCCAAGAGCGGAAAATGGATCTCGATAAGATCGCTGCCGGAGTCCGGTTGATACTGGAAGGTATCGGCGAAGACTTGACCCGTCCGGGCGTAGAGGAAACGCCTAGGCGTGTGGCGGAGATGTACGAAGAAATTTGCGGCGGCATGCACGAAGACCCGGCGGCAGAAATCAAAGTCATCCCAGGCGAATCGCAAGACGACATTGTCATGGTCAAAGACATTTCCATCGCTTCGATCTGCGAACATCATCTGGTTCCATTCACCGGCGTCGTTCATATCGCCTACATTCCAAAAGATGGGCGCATCATCGGTTTATCAAAGCTGGCGCGCATCGCCGAAATTTTTGCCCGCCGCCCGCAAGTCCAAGAGCGGCTGACTTCGCAAATTGCCGAATTGCTGTATCGCGGCGAACTTCAACCCAAAGGCGTGATGGTCGTCATCGAAGCCGAACATATGTGCATGACCATGCGCGGCGTGAAAAAGCCCGGCACGACGACGATCACTTCCGCTGTGCGCGGTGTGTTCCGCAAAGACGAACGCACGCGCATTGAAGCAATGTCCTTTTTAACGGAGAACAGACGTGGCTAACAAACTTTCAAAACGATTAGGCGAGGCGGCGACAGAGGGACGCGGAGAAAGAACATTTTCTCGCCGCGATTTATTGATTGGTGGCGGCGCATTGGTTGGAGCTTCGCTGCTTTTTCCGACGGCTGGTTGGGCGAAAAGCGATGCGTTGAGTTTTGCCGATGACCCGTTCAGTTTGGGCATTGCTTCGGGCGAACCGTGGGCGAACAGCATCGTGCTCTGGACCCGGCTGGCTCCCAAACCGCTTGAGGGCGGCGGAATGCCGACCAAAAATGTTCCAGTCAAATGGGAAGTCGCCACGGATGAAAAGATGCAGAAAGTCGTCGCCAAAGGCACCGCCACAGCCAAGCCGGAATCGGGGCATTCGGTTCATGTCGAAGTCGCGGGGCTGAAACCGGCTCAATGGTATTGGTATCGGTTTACAGTGGATGCCGGATCAAGTCCGATTGGGCGAACGAAAACGGCTCCGGAATTGACGGCGAACAATGCGCGGCTGAATTTTGCGTTTGCTTCTTGCCAGCATTACGAGATGGGCTATTACACAGCTTACAAACACATGGCTGGCGAAGATTTGGACTTGGTTGCTCACCTGGGCGATTACATTTACGAAGGCAGCCCGATCAATGACCGCGTGCGGCGTCACAATAGCGCAGAAATCATCACGGTTGATGATTACCGCAATCGTTACGCGCTATATAAAAGCGACCCACTGCTCAGGCAGGCGCATGCCAACTTCCCCTGGATTGTGGTTTGGGACGATCACGAAGTTGACAACAATTACGCCAGCCTAGTTCCCGAAGACAAACAAACCAAAGAAGATTTTGCCAAACGGCAAGCGGCGGCTTATCAGGTGTATTACGAACACATGCCGCTGCGCCGGTCTGTGCTGAAAGCCGGAAATAAGGTGGAAATTTATCGCCGCTTGAATTTTGGCAGTCTGGCCAGTTTTTACATGCTGGACACACGCCAGTATCGCAGCGACCAGCCTTGCGGCGACGGCAGCAAATCGGCTTGCCCTGAATCGCTGGACGACAAACAAACCATCATGGGCAGCGCGCAGGAAAAATGGCTGATGAATGAAATGCGCCAATCGAAAGCTCGCTGGAACGTTGTCGGACAGCAAGTGATGGTTGCTCCGGCAGATGCTGTTGCCGGTCCTGAACAACGGTTTTCGATGGATCAATGGAATGGGTACCACGCGGCGCGCAAACGCTTACTGGAATTTTTGCGTGACGGCAAACCGTCGAATCCGATTGTGCTCACAGGCGATATTCATACAAACTGGGTCAATGATTTGAAGCCGGAGTTTTATAAGGAAGATTCGCCGGTTGTGGCGACGGAATTTGTCGGCACTTCAATCGCTTCAGGTGGGGACGGTTCCGATGTGCGACCAAATACGGCGACTGTGCTGGCTGAAAATCCGCACATCAAGTTTTTTAACGCCCAACGCGGCTACGTGCGCTGTTCGATAACGCCGGAGCGTTGGCAAACGGATTACAAAGTAGTTGCTGCGATTTCGAAACCCGATGAACCTGTGAGCACGCGCGCATCGTTCGTGGTGGAAAACGGAAAACCAGGAGCGAAGCGAGTTTAAGAATGGAAGAAAGATTGCAAAAGATAATTGCCGCGGCGGGAATCGCTTCGCGGCGCAAAGCCGAAGAAATGATCGTGTCCGGGATGGTCACGGTCAACGGCAAAATCGTCAATACGCTTGGCGCAAAGGCAGACCTTGAAAAAGATCACATCAAAGTTCGCGGCAGGTTGATTGCCTCCAGCAAAGAGCGAGAAAAGGTTTATATCCTGCTCAATAAACCTGTCGGCTATTTGACCAGCCGTTCTGATCCCAATAAACGCCAATTGGTGATTGATCTGGTGGGCAAATATCGCAATCAGGTTCATCCCGTCGGGCGTCTGGATTTGAATACAGAAGGCCTGATTTTGCTGACCAATGACGGTGATTTCACCAATCTGGTCGCGCACGCCTCACATAACATCGCCAAAGTTTACGCGGTGAAAGTCAAAGGCAAACCCAGCGAAGTGCAGATCAGGAAGCTTTCGCGCGGCGTGGAAATTGATAAGGTGAAAACGGCTCCGGCCAAAATTGAATTGGTGGAAGAGACGGAAACCAACGCCTGGTATCAGGTGACTTTGCACGAAGGCCGCAATCAGCAAATCCGTAAGATGTTTGATTCCATTGGGCATTCAGTCGTCAAGCTACGCCGGATTGCGATTGGTTTTTTGAAAGACGAGAGATTGAAGCCGGGCGAATTACGTTTTCTGAACGAAACCGAAGTCAAACGCTTTTTCAAAATGGCTGCTAAAACGCCGGCACGCGCGGTTGGCAAAGCAGTGAAAAAGGCAACAAGCAAGCGGTTTGACAAGGCATAGTTGAACCTTTAGAGTCTCGACTTCCTAACGACTGATTTTGAAGGTAGATATGCAGATGCTTCGCGCAAGAGTTCATCGCCTGCCACATTCCTCCAATTGGTAATCATAGAGCATGGAAATCGTTCTGGCCGAAAGTCTGGGGTTTTGCATGGGCGTAAAGCGCGTCGTAGATATGGCGTATCGCGCACTGGAAAAAAGCAATGGATTGCCGGTGGTGACGTTGGGGCCGCTGATTCATAACTCTCAGGAAATCGCCCGGTTGTCCGCCGATGGAGTGGCGGTTGCTGAGACAGATGCTGCGTTACCTGAACATGGAACAGTCGTCATTCGCGCCCACGGAGTTGCACCACAAGCTTACGAGGACTTGAAAGCGCGCGGTTTGAAAATCATGGATGGCACATGTCCTTACGTTCATTACTCACAACGTAAAGCTGTTGAGTTGCGGCGCGAAGGTTACAAAGTTGTCATTGCCGGTGACAGGCATCATCCTGAGATCACTGGCATTTTGGGATTCATCAACGATGATGCCATTGTCGTCAAATCCGTCGAAGAAGCGCTGGCTTTGCCGCCGCTCGACCGTGCAGGCACGATTGCGCAGACGACACTGAGTCCGAAAAAGTATCAGGCCATTGTTGACGCTTTGCGTCAGCGTGCCAAAGAAGTAAAAGTTTGCGAAACGATTTGCGATGCAACAGAAGAGAATCAGTCTGCAATTCGTGAATTATCCGGTGAAGTTGATTTGATGTATGTCATTGGCGGTCGCCACAGCGCCAACAGCAACAAGCTGGTTGAAGTCGCGCGCGAAAAATGTCCGCGTTCGCTTTTGATTGAAGCTGATGACGAAATCAAGTCGGAAGATGTGCGCGGCGCATCCCGCATTGGCATCAGTGCCGGTGCTTCAACGCCGGACTGGATGATTCGCAATGTTATCCAACGATTGCGCGAGATCGAGAAATCGTTGGCAAATAACAGCTAAAGGTTTATTATTCAGGCTCTTTACAGAGCGGCATTCTCTTACCGTTCTGCTTGATCCGTATAACGATCAAAAGAATTCGGGCGATTGCCAAACCGGGTTGCAAGAGCAACCCGCGTAGTTTTCCCAGGAGGAAGTCCACTTTAATGTCAACCATCAATGCTAACCAACCCGCTCTCGAAAACAGCGAAACGCCGGAAGTCGCTGTTGGGAGCGCCCAACCGGTCCCGGAAACTTCAACTATTGAAGCCAACGGAGCCGCCACTGCCACCGTTTCAGAAGCCGTTGCTGCAACTGCCAGTTCTGATGCGACACAAGCCGCGTCGGATTCTGATACTCCTGACAGTGAGGACTTTGAAATGGATTTTGCTCAGATCCTTGCCGGATTTGAGGAATCGCATAAGTCCGAAATCAATGAAAACGAACTTGTTAAAGGTCGCGTTGTCAAAATTACTGATCAGGTAGTCGTGATTGACGTCGGATACAAATCGGAAGGCATCGTTCCGATTGCCGAGTTCAAGGAAGGCGACCAGATTGTCGTTAAACCCGGAGACGAAATTGACGTTTTCGTCAAACAGCTCGAAAACAACGAAGGTTATGTCGAGCTTTCCCGTGCCGACGCGATCCGGATGCAAACCTGGGATCAAATCGAAAAAGCCAGCCGCGACGCCGTGACATTGAAAGGTCGTGTGACCGATCGAATCAAAGGCGGATTGCGCGTTGACATCGGCGGCATTCAAGCCTTTTTGCCCGGCAGCCAGGTGGATGTTCGTCCGGTTCGAAATCTGGAC
>CAYLJQ010000507.1:0-5456 GCA_964383955.1 uncultured Heliomicrobium sp.
GGATTGACCAGGTCGGCTGTGCCTTGCAGCACGGCGGTATCGAACCTTTGCAAAAACGTTTTTACGTCTTCGGGAACTTTGACGGTGCTGGCTCCTCGTTCGGCTTTTAGCGCGCCGTCGCGGGCTGCGACCGTCGTGGCGGCGTCAAGATCGGACATTGCTGCAAACCGGTAACGCGTTGCGGCTTCCGCAAATTTGTTTTGCTGAAGCGCAATTTCAGCCAATCCAAGATTGGCTGCGCCGTAAGCTTGTAACGGGAATGGTTCGCTTTTCAGAACGGCTCCGAAAACTTCTGCGGCTTCGTCGTTTTTCTTTTGCGACAGAAGGATGCGGCCAAGCATCGCCTGCAAAATCGGCGCGTTCGGGGTTTCTTTCAATCCTTCGCGCGCTTTGGCTTCGGCGGTGGCAAAATCGTTTTTGTTCAACGCCAGGTTGGCCAAGCCAAAGGCTTCGGATTGCGAAGGGCGTCGCGGAAAAATGTCGTTGTTGTAATCGGCTTGCAGATAAAGTTTGTCAGGGTCGGCTTCGATCGTGGTCAAGGTTGTGCCCGCGGGGAAGCTGACGGAGCCAAATTCGCCGGCTTTGGCCAAAACAGTCCGTTTGAGTTTTTCACCTTTGTCGGTCGTTGCCACAATATCTACAGTCACTTCGCCTGAGCCAAAGTTCGCAATGGTTGATTCCACTCCGGCAGCCGTTGTTTGCGGCTGGCCGATGGCAAAATCCGGCAGCAAACCCGATTCGATCCAATTGGAGAAAATTTCATTGACGATATTGCGATTCGCGCCCATCGTCAGCAAAACGTCTTTGAAGCTGGCGCAACGTGACAGCGAACAAAGGGGGTGCACCTGTGGCGGTCGCCCGTTTTGCGACGGCAGGTACCAGCCGCTGAGCGAAAGCGCGTCCACGTTTCGGCGATTCAATGACGCCCGCAATGCATTGTCGAAGGTTTGTTTGCCCAGTTGTTTTTCAATCAATCGCCAGATCATCGCGCCTTTGTTGTAAACGCTGGTCGTGTAATTGCGATCCAGCAGGCTCTGGTTCAGCAACGGGGCATCGTCTTTGGCAATGATGGCGTAGGCACGGCGAAACCGATCGAAGGCGTTTTCCCGTTGGGATGCACCGTAACGATCCCCCAAATACTGCGCGACCAGATAGGTGGGCAACGCATCCCGCAACATTCCGGTGCCGCGTCCACGCAATAAAACCTGGCCATCAATCCAGGAACGCGCGGCGGCTCCGGCAATCAGTTCGATGGTGCCCTGATCCAGTAAATCGCGGCGGAACAGGTTATCGTCAACGGTAACAGCGCCAACAGCCGTAAAGGAAACTTCACGCACTGCGCCGAAATTGTCGGAAGTAATGGTGCTGAGCTGGCGCGCCTGCGTTGCAACCACGCGAAAAGGCGCCAGTGCTGCAACATTGAAGTACTTGACGTAAAACGCGATGATTTTTTCCGATTCCGCCGCCAGCCGTTGGGCTTGTTGCTGGCCGGACTCGTTCAGGCCGCGCGGGTAATAAACTTCCAGTGGATGGGCTTCGCCTCCACGGGTGATGATTTCGTAATCGCCGACGATCACAAACGGCTGTGTCGCCATTGACTGTTCAAAGGAATTTTCGCTTTTGCGGATCCCTGAAGAAATCACCTTGAGTCCGGCGGGTGCTGTGACGGTCAGAGAAAATGGCGCGGTGTCGGCTCCGTGTTCGGCATAGGGCGTATGCGGCGTGGGAACCCAGAAGCTTTGCGGCAACAGATAACTTTCTCCTGCTGCGACGTGAAGCCCAATGCCGCGATCCGCTGCCGGGATCGAATACACAAACTCGACTTCCAGTTCACGAGCGGCGGCAATTGCCGTCGTCATATCGGTATAAATGCGCAACGCGTTGCTGCGCGGCTCTTCATTGGTTTTGAAGGTCGCCGGTTCACCGTTGATCTTCATCGAAGTCATTTGGGTTTTCAGGTTGGCGTAAAACCCAAATCGAGGCTTGTTGGAATCAAGCAGAATTCTGTCCGCCAGGCTGGGGTCAGAGAGATTGACCAATCGCAGCTTGGCTTGCACATCAACCTTCATCTCTTCCGGTTTGATGGCGACATTGATTTCGTATTTTTTGACTTCAAATTCCTGAGCGATGGCCGCAGAACTCAGCCCCAGCAACATCATTGAAAAGAAAAACAGTCTTTTCAGCATTCTTTTTCCTGTCCTATGGTTTTAATTACAACTTTGCTTCAGCGTTTTGCCGAAACCCGCAACATCGTAATTTCAGAACGGTTTCAGGCTAATAATCTTGCCACACTTTCAGCATAAGGTTTTGATCGCTGGCCGAACCAGTTCGTGAATCTTCAGCAAAGTTTCCAGCAGCGGTTCCAGTTTTTCCAGCGCAAACTGCGTTGTTGCGTCGCTCAATGCATGCGGCGGATTGTCGTGAACTTCCATAAACAATCCGTCAATTCCGCAGGCGACTCCGGCGCGGGCCAGATGTTCAATGTACTCGGCTTGGCCGTCCGTTGCATCACCCAAACCGCCGGGCAATTGCACGCTGTGCGTCACGTCGAAAACTACCGGATAGCCAAACCCGCGCATGATCGGAAACGACCGCATGTCCACAACCAGATTGTTGTAGCCAAAGCTTGTCCCACGTTCGGTCAGCATGATTTGCCGGTTGCTTGTGGCTTCCAGCTTTTCGATGATATTGGCCACATCCCACGGAGCCAGAAACTGCCCTTTTTTGACGTTGACGACTCGCCCGCTTTCGGCTGCCGCTTGCAGCAAATCCGTCTGGCGGCAAAGGAAAGCCGGAATCTGCAAGATGTCTGCGACTTCTGCAACTGCGGCAACATGCTCGGTTTCGTGAATGTCCGTGATGACCGGCACGCCGACGTCGTCTTTGACGCGCTGCAAAATCCGCAAACCTTCGTCCATGCCTATGCCTCGAAACGAACGCGCCGAAGAGCGGTTGGCTTTGTCGTAGGACGCCTTGAACACATACGGCACATCCAGCCGGTCAGCAATTCGCGCAATCGAATGCGCCATCATCAACGCGTGCCGCTCGGATTCAATCACGCACGGCCCGGCGATCAAAAACAAATCGCCTTCACGGCGACGGATCGTATTAAAAATACTGCTCATAAACTCTTTGGTCATTAGTTCAAGCTATCCAGAATTGTTTTCACGTTGACCTTCAAAGTTGACAGATGATTGGTAGCTGTATCCCAAACTCTGACCAGATCAACGATGAAATAATCGTGAATCAACTTGTCGCGCATTCCCGCAATGTTTCTCCAGGGAATATGTGGGTGACGATCTCTCAATTCTGTCGAAACTCGTTTTGTGGCTTCGCCAATAATTTCCAGTTCTCGAACAACTGCATCCTGCATCATCTTTTGAGCGAAAAATTTTTCTTCATCCACTCCTTGAAGGTAAAGCTCAATAGACTCAATCGCATCGAGAATATGATGCAAATAGACTGTGTCGTCACGCTTCATAAATTACCTGTAAGTCAGCCAGGATTCTGTCACGCAAATAAGGGCTGAGCGATCCTTCAGTAACCAGATCAACCTTTCGCCCCAAAGCTTCGGCAAGTTGGTGTTCAAGACCAATGACGTCCCACAAACTTATCCCGCGTCTGGAAAATTCCACCAGTAAATCAATGTCGCTGTTCTCGTTGGCTTCGCCGCGCGCCATCGAGCCAAACAAGCCGATTTTCGACACATCATTCTGGCGGCAGATTTCGATCAACCTTTTTACATCAAACGGGAGCGCCATAATTTCTTCCCTCCATTCAGGGACGGTTGGCTTTTTCCAAGTTGTAGAGCATTCCTCCCGGCGGCGCATTAGAGTCCGTAATTCCTGAACGAAGCGATAATAAAACCTCTTCGTTTCTAATGATTACTTTTTGCAGTTTCAGATTTGCGCTTTGGGCTTCAAGATACTCGATTACCAGAGAATGCGACCCGTCCCATTTCAGATTCACTCCATACGCATGTCCATTTCTTGCTGCTGCATACAAGAAAGCCGCCTCCGCTCCTCTCTTTACACGTCCGCCTTTAGTCACAACGAAAACTTCGTAGCCAAAAGATGTTGTTGCCCCGCCGTTTGTCTCAACCAGAACGGCGTCAAATTTGCCTGTGGGATTTGTCACGCGGGCGACTTCATCAAAAGACCAATCAAGGTCGAGGCAGGCCGAACTTAAGGCCAATGTGACGGACAGAAGCAATATCCGAAATCGAATCAGCATACTCATTACCTCAATTATGCTTCTTCAGTCTGCGCCCACAGCCTCAGCTTTCGCCTGTTCATCGCCGACCTCATCTCTCAAGCGGTGATTGTAAGCCGCCTTGATGAAGCTCGCAAAAAGCGGATGGGGAGCCAGCGGTTTCGATTTTAGTTCAGGGTGAAACTGGCAGCCCAGAAACCAAGGATGGTCTTCGAGTTCGATCATCTCAATGAACTTTCCGTCCGGCGATTTGCCTGTAAAGATCAAACCGTCTTCGGCCAGGCGGTCTTCGTAAGTCGGATTGAATTCGTAACGATGGCGGTGGCGTTCGGAAATCTGGCTGGAGCGGTAAATGCTTTCAGCCAGCGATCCTTCGCGCAGGTTGCAGTCATAAGCGCCCAGTCGCATCGTTCCGCCCAAATCTTCGACGCCCAGCAAATCACGCAGCTTGAAAACGACAGGATCGGGCGTGTCCGGATCGAACTCCGTCGAATCGGCTTGCTCAAGTCCGGTGACGTTACGAGCGAATTCGATGGCGGCGCATTGCATTCCCAGACAAATGCCGAAAAACGGTTTCTTTTCTCGCCGGGCAAATCCGATTGCGCGAAGCATTCCCGAAATGCCGCGCTTGCCGAATCCGCCGGGAACCAGAATGGCGTCAACATCACGCAGCCGATCTTCCCAGCGTTCGTCTGTCATCAGGTCTTCGCTTTCGATCCATCGGAAATTCACTTTGACATTGTTGTCAAAACCGCCGTGGATCAACGCTTCGTTCAAACTCTTGTAGGAATCTTCCAGCTCTACGTATTTGCCGACAATTCCAATGGTTACAGCCTCGCGCAATCCATGAATTCGATTGACCAGCGCGTTCCATTGCCGCAAATCTGTGTCGCCCAGCGGCAAGCGCAGCAAATCAATCAACAGTTGATCAAGTCCCTGGCGATTGAACACCAGAGGGACTTCGTAAACCGATTTCACATCCTGAGCGGTGATGACGGCGTCTTGCTCGACATTACAAAACAGGGAAATTTTCGCCTTCATATCCAGCGGCAATTCGCGTTCGCATCGGCAAAGCAAAATGTCCGGCTGAATCCCAATGCCCAGCAGTTCTTTCACCGAATGCTGCGTCGGTTTGGTTTTCAGTTCGCCCGAAGCTGCCAGGTACGGAACCAGTGTCAAATGCACGAACGCTGCATTGTGGCGACCGACTTCGTTGCCCATCTGGCGAATGGCTTCTAGAAAGG